>JBBSIX010000195.1:0-6527 GCA_038231875.1 Chloroflexia bacterium
CTACAAAAGCAAATAGGAGCAGAATCGTTGAGCAGCAAAACATCCAAGCAAGGAGCATCCAAGAAGGCCGCCCCAAGGCAGAATCAGGTTCGGCAGTCGCCGGCGGCGCAGAACAGCAGGCAAGCGGTCGCTGGGCGCACAGCGCAGGCAACCGCCGAGCGTAGCACGCCTCTGACCCGTGAACAGCGTCAGGCGCAGGCGCGGGCAGTCGCCGCACAGCGCCGACGGGCAGCCAACCTCAAGAAGATTGGTATTTTCGCCGCACTAGCTGTGGTGCTCCTCGGCACCTGGCTGGCCCTATACTTGCAGGAGGCGAACAAGCCCGGCCAGTTGGTCGCACAGCAGGCCAGCCGCCCACACGTCCAGCCGGGGCAATCGCACCCCGACTACATTACCGACCCTCCTACCTCCGGTCCTCATGTCGGTCAGGTTCCCGACTTCAAGGTGTACTCCGAGCCGATCACAAAGGAACTTCAGGTACACGGCCTGGAGGATGGCGGCGTGGCTATCAACTATCGCCCCGACCTGGATAAGACTACCGTGGACCGGCTGGCCGCGCTCGCCACTTCGTACATCGAGAAGGGCGACCCCAACCCTCCCAGCAACTTGAATGCGCGCCACCCCAACCGGCTCCTCATGGCTCCCTATGATTTCAAGGACAAGAGCGACGTTATCGTGCTCACTGCCTGGCGACGTATAGAGCGCTTTCCGACCTATGACGAAGCCGGCATACGCCGCTTTATAGACGAGTATATAGGCATAGACAGCCACGCCGCCAGCGACAACGGGGACCGTATACCGGGGCTGGACGGGCCGTAGAAGGCTTTGGTTGCAGGATTAAAACAAGCAAGGCAGTTCAGGTGCGAACTGCCTTGCTGCTTTTGTCCGACGAAGCCTGCGCGCCTGCCTCGGCTCAGGCTGTTTCCTCCAAATCCCCTTCTATAAGCTCGGCTGCGGGGGAGGGCGCGGGAGCGGGTTTGGGGGTTGGGGTCTCGCGCTCATAGGGCCGGTCGTTGCGGGTGATGAGCATCGGCTGGCGAAGGCCGTCTATGGCGTCCTTTGTGATGATGCACTTGCGGACCGTCTCCTGCGAGGGAATTTCGTACATTACATCGAGCAGCGTCTCCTCGATGATGGTACGCAGGCCGCGAGCGCCGGTCTTTTGCTTGAGGGCTTTGTCGGCCACCGCTTCAAGGGCCTCTTCCTGGAAAACAAGCTCCACCTTGTCCTGCACGAGCAGCTTCTGGTACTGCTTGATAATGGCGTTCTTCGGCTCGGTCAGTATCCTGATGAGCGAGCTTTTGTCGAGCGAGTCGAGCGCCACAATGATCGGCAGGCGGCCTACGAATTCGGGGATCAGGCCATACTTAAGCAGGTCTTCGGGGATCACCTTCGAGAGCATAGCGGCAGCGGCGGCAGCCCTGTCCTCCGGGTGATTGGACCGGGTGAAGCCGATGCCTGAGCCTGTACCGATGCGCTTGGCGATAATCTCATCGAGACCTTCAAAGGCTCCACCGCAGATGAACAGGATGTTGCCGGTGTCCACCTGGATGAAATCCTGGTGCGGGTGCTTGCGGCCCGACTGCGGCGGCACGTTGGCGACGGTGCCCTCGACGATCTTCAGCAGCGCCTGTTGCACCCCCTCGCCCGACACATCGCGGGTGATCGAGGGGTTATCGCTTTTGCGGGCTACCTTGTCTATCTCATCTATGTAGACGATGCCTCTTTCGGCGCGAGGAATATCGAGGTCGGCAGCCTGCAACAGGCGCAGCAAGATATTCTCCACGTCCTCGCCCACGTAGCCGGCCTCGGTTAGGGCAGTGGCATCGGCGATGGAGAAGGGGACGTCAAGGATTTTGGCGAGCGTCTGGGCCAGCAGCGTTTTGCCGCAGCCGGTCGGCCCCAGGAGCAGGATGTTGCTCTTTTGCAGTTCAACATCATCGCTCTTCATGCCGACAGCGATCCGCTTGTAGTGGTTGTACACCGCCACCGACAGGACCTTCTTGGCGCGGTCCTGACCGATCACATATTGGTCGAGCAGTTCGGCGATCCGCATCGGTTTGGGGATGGGGCGGCCAACGTGAAAGTCGGATTTCGGGGCGGTCTCCTGGTCTTCTTCCAGAATCTCCCGGCAAAGCTCGATGCATTCGTCGCAGATAAAAACGGACCCCGGCCCCGCTATAAGCCGGCGCACATCTTCCTGGAGCTTACCGCAAAACGAGCAACGATACTGGGGTTTCCCACTCCGGGTACTGGCCATACTGCTCGGCCTCCTCGATTGAATTGCTGTTTGTACTCGCAGGGCGTAAACCCGCAACTTCTCACGCTTGTTGAGTGTATCTCTCCGAAGCTGCGGGCTACGCTTTACGAGTTACATTTTGTTATCGGCTAACGCCGCCGGCGATCAGACTGTCGGCGCTGGAGTTGGCGGGTTCGTTGCCGGGTATGGCGTTGGCGGTTTCGATCACCTCGTCCACGATACCATACTCGACGGCCTGATACGAATCCATGAAGAAATCTCGGTCGAAATCGTGAGCGATCTTCTCGACGGTCTGGTTGGTGTGTTCCGCCATGAGGGTGCGTACTTTCGACTGCTGTCGAAGCAGTTCCTTCACGGCGATCTCCACATCGGGGGCCGAGGCATAGCCTGTGCCGCCCAGTGCGGGGTGCATGTGAATGGTAGCATTGGGCAGGGCATACCGCTTGCCGGCGGTGCCCGCGCACAACAGTATCGTGCCCATAGATGCGGCCAAGCCGACGCAGATCGTTATGATATCGTTGGTAACAAACTGCATCGTGTCGTACATCGCCAGGCCCGCAGTGACTGAACCGCCGGGGCAATTGATGTACATCTGGATGTCGCGGTCGGGATCCTCGTGCTGAAGGAACAGCAGCTGGGCCACAACTGCGTTCGCCACCTGGTCGTCAATCGGCGTGCCCAGGAATATGATACGGTCGCGCAAAAGGCGAGAATATATATCGTATACCCTTTCCCCTCGGCTGCTGCTTTCCACCACGTAGGGGATCACGGCCTGGGGCTTAGGGGTCCAGAGTTCTTGTTTGCTGTTCATCTGTTTCTCCTGTGAGCCATATTATACATTATGTAATACCCCTCCACAATCGGTTTTCCCCAATGAATTTGTATGACTTCTTGGGGAGAAGTGGTGCGCCGAAAGTCCTGCCTGGTTTCCGTTTCGCCGCGCCCAGCTCGGAGGGCTGAATGGGAGAGCCAAGCTCTCTTGCTGTTATTATACCACAGGCCGGACCTCGCCAAACGAAGGCTTACCTGGACGTTCGGCTAGGTATCCCCCACCCGCACGAGATGACGCTCAACGCTAAGGACGCGCAAAGGTTTTATGTTGATCGCATGGTTGGGCTACTCCGAGGTAAGCGGTCGGTCTTGGGGTGCAGGACCCATGAAGGATGTCTTGTAGGGGACTGAATTTGGCTACCGCAACTTGACACACGCCCGCGCTCCTCATATCATAGGCGCACAGCAAACAAACGGCGCTCTCCACGCCGCTCTGCACCGCCCCAGGCCCAGGCAAGCCGAGGCCAATTTACACGAGGTTCCCCATGCAAGCAGAGATCGTGCTGTACCCAGGCTTCGATGAACTGGACGCTATCGCCCCATACGAAGCGCTTAACCTGGCGGCCCGCAACGGAGCCGACGTGCAGGTTAGGCTGGTTACGCTGGACGGCGAGGAGGAAGTCAAGGCTGCTCACGGCCTGCGGGTGAGGCCCGACGGCAAGCTCGGCTCCCACCCCGATCTGCTGATCGTGCCCGGCGGCGGTTGGAATAGCCGCTCGCCGCAGGGGGCCTGGGCCGAGGCACAACGCGGTGCTCTCCCCGCCGCTATAGCGCGCCTCCATGCGGCGGGCACAACAGTGGCCTCGGTCTGCACCGGCGGTATGCTCCTGGCCGGGGCGGGCCTCCTCGACGGCAAGCCCGCCGTCACCCATCGGGGCGCAATTGCCGACTTGCAGGCCATGGGCGCTCAGATAGTCGAGGCGCGCGTGGTGGACTGCGGCGACGTGCTGACTGCCGGCGGCGTTACATCGGGGTTGGACCTGGCGCTGTGGCTGGTCGAGCGGTACTTCGGCTCCCACATCGCCCTGGTGGTGGAGCAGACGCTGGAATACGAGCGGCGCGGGGTGGTGTGGCGCGACTCCCCAGCCGCTCTCTAAGCGAATCTGGCGTTCGGCTCGATGTCCAGGGTAAAGTCGTGCGTCACGGCTTCGGCATAGCGATAGTAGCCCGCCGCCGCTATCATCGCCGCGTTGTCGGTACACAGCACCAGGGGAGGGTAGCGAAAGGGCACGGCAAGTCGCTCCCCCAGGCGGGCGCGCAAGAGCGAGTTAGCAGCCACGCCCCCCGCCACAAGCACCTCGCGCACATTGTGCTCGGCGGCGGCAGCGGCGGTCTTTTCGACCAGGGCGTCTACGGCAGCCCACTGAAACGAAGCGGCAAGGTCGGCAATCGGCACCGGACGTTGGCTGACCGGCACCTGCCGGCCCGGGGTTGCGGGGGCTGCATCGCCGGCAGGTTGCGTCTGCCAGGGCGACGGCTTCTGCGTAACCAGGCCGTACTCCTGCGTCTTTCTCAGCAGCGCCGTCTTAAGACCGCTAAAGGAGAAATCGTAAGTTCCCTTCAGCCAGGCGCGCGGGAAAGAGAAGCGGTTTGGGTCGCCACCCTCGGCTGCTTTCTGTATCGCCGGGCCGCCGGGATAGCCCAGGCCGAGGATGCGCGCAGCCTTGTCGAATGCCTCCCCCGCCGCATCGTCTATCGTCTTGCCCAGCAGCCGGTAGGAGCCGTGCCCCAACATCAGCGCCAACTCGGTGTGCCCACCCGACACGATCAGGCAAAGGGCCGGGAACTGCGGTTCGGGAAGTGCCGTTCCTGAGGCGGCGCCGGCCTCCGGTATCAGCCAGTTCGAGTAGATATGTCCCTCTATGTGATTCACCGCGAGGAGGGGTTTTTGGCGGGCGAACGACAGGGCCTTGGCCGCGTTTACCCCCACCAGCAGCGCAGGGGAAAGCCCGGGTCCTTTGGTGGCCGCCACTGCGTCAATCTGCGACCAATCCAGGCCGGCATCACGGAGCGCCCTGTCCAGCACAGGCACAATGGTGACTATATGCAGGCGGGAAGCAAGCTCCGGCACGACGCCTCCGTACTGCTTGTGCAAAGCGATTTGTGAGGCGATCACGTTGGCAAGGATGTGCCGTCCGTCGCGCACAAGCGCCACCGAGGTTTCGTCGCACGAGGTTTCAACAGCGAGTATATTCATAGATCTGCCATGGTCTACTGTAGTTTATGCGGATTGGCTGGGTCCAGGGGCCTGCTTGAGGGCAAATCCTGGGTGTAGGAGGCAGCCAGACGGCGGGCTAACTCCCGGCGCAGGTGGGTGAGGCGCTCGCGGTACTGTGTCGAAGCCAACGGCTCGCTCCACATGATGTAAGCGTCCTCCCCGTTATCGCTGTAATAGCGCTTTCGGACCCCTGCGATCTCCAGGCCGTACTTGCGGTACAGAGCCTGCGCGCTGCTGTTGGAAACGCGCACCTCCAGAGTGAGCCGCAGGGCAGTCATGTCCTGGGCGATGTCCGCCAGACCCAGGAAAAGCAGTTCGCCCGCCCCCTTGCCCCTGAAGTCCGGGTGAACACCGATAGTGGTGACATGGGCCTCATCCACCATAAGCCACAGCCCCGCGTAGCCCACGATGGGAAACCGGCGATGGACCTCCTCGTCCTCCTCTGCGTGGCCGTTTCTGCGCCAGGGCAGCAGCGAAGTCAGGCGCGAGATGCCGGCGGGCTGCGGCACTGCGGGTTGCCTCAGCGCCTGGATCGGGCTGCTTACATCCTTTAGCTCGAAGTGCGTCAGGTGCGTCAGGTTGCTCTCCGACGGTTCGGGCAGACCAGCCAGATCCGCCATCTGTGGCGACAAATAGCGGGCCACGATATAGCGGTTGCTGCTGGGGGTCTTGAGTTCGCGCCGGTAGGCTGAGGTGGGCCAGGGCAGGCTGAAGCAGAGCCGCTCGATGGCGGCCACGTCGGATATATCTTCCTGCGTCATATTCTCTAAAATGTAGGGCATACGGGTGGGCGGCAGGTCAACTCATGCTTGGTGATGGAGGTGAACGTCACTTACTGCTAATACTTTACAGGAGAAAGGAGCTTTTTGTCTATACTCTTGCGGGCGCGTGCTACAGAGGTTGCCTCGAAGCGCCCGGCTGCAAGTAGATCGCTTCCAGGGTAGCCGGGTCGTCCGATTCGCCCAGGGCAGCCCGTTGCAACGCGAGTTCGGCCAGATAGCCGGCTCGGCGCAAACCTGCGGCGGCAGGGGCGATGGAGGCTGCGTTGCCCATCAGTTCCTTCAGGACCTCTGCCGAGATCGGGTCTATCTCGCCGCAGAACAGCGTAGCCAGGCGCGGGTCTCCGCTTTGGATCGCCCCGGCAATCTCAGGGGCTGTACTATTCGCGTACTCCGTCAAGCGCTGCCAGCGTGTGCCTCGCGTTCTGTAGACCGCCCA
>JBBSIX010000196.1:0-6525 GCA_038231875.1 Chloroflexia bacterium
CCGTATTCTTTGCTCCGATATAATCGCTAGATTCGTCACATAAGGGTGCTGTACCAAACTATCGATTATATCCCCTGAATAGCTCATTTCTCCCCTAAATGAGCGTCACTCCAACATCGGCTTCTTTTCATTTAGTCTAAACTACAATCAGAATGACAAGGGGTAGTATCGCCTCATTCCCCAACAAAGTAGCCCAGCATAGCTTGAAATAGGGGTGATCACCAAATATCAGAACCCTTGACAACCCGCCGGCGGATGATATGCTATAGTGGAGTATTACAAGCCACCCGGACGATGAACAGGTGAGAGGGGACCGCTATGGCGACCAAGCTGGAGGAAGAAAAGGGCACAAGGACCAACGGCAAGAACGGCAAGCGAGGCGATACGAACGGAGCTAGCCACACATCGCCCCTTGAGGAGGCCGCCCAGGAGCGGGAGCGTAACCCCGGCATGCCCCTCGACCTCGATTGGGTGTACAGCGCCCGCATCAACAGGAGCGCCGTTGAGCGTCGGGCCGCCACCCTTGTCACCCGCCGCACCGTCAAGAAAGAATGGCAAGCCGCCTGGCTGCTGCGCGCCGTCACATGCTTAGACCTCACCACCCTGGCGGGCGACGACACTCCGGGCAACGTCTTGCGCCTGTGCGCCAAAGCCCGCCGCCCCCTGCGCCAGGACATACTGGAGGAGCTAGGCGGACAAAATCTGGGCATCACAGTGGCCGCCGCGTGCGTCTACCACAACCTTGTGCCGGTGGCGGTCGAGGCGTTAGAGGGGTCGGGCATTCCGGTGGCGGCGGTGTCTACCGGCTTTCCGGCGGGGCAAATCTCGCACGAGAGTAAGCTGCACGAGATACGCACTTCGGTAGAGGCGGGCGCACAGGAGATAGACATAGTGATCTCTCGCGCCCACGTGCTCACGGGCAACTGGGAGGCCCTCTACAATGAGGTGCGCGACTTCCGTGAGGCGTGCGGCGAGTCCCACATGAAAGCCATTATCGCCACCGGCGAGCTTGCCACCCTACGTAATATTCACCAGGCAAGCATAGTGTGCATGATGGCAGGGACAGACTTCATCAAGACCTCCACCGGCAAAGAGCCGACCAACGCTACCCTGCCCGGCTCGCTGGTGATGGTGCGCTCGATCCGCGAATATTTGGAGCGCACAGGGCACAAGGTCGGCTTCAAGCCGGCCGGGGGCATACGCACTGCTCGCCAGGCTACTGACTGGCTGATCTTGATGAAAGAGGAGTTGGGTACAGAGTGGATGATGCCCGACCTGTTCCGCATCGGGGCCAGCAGCCTGCTCACCGACATCGAGCGGCAGCTGGAGTTCTTCGTCACCGGGCGCTACTCGGCGGCCTATAGACACCCAATGCCTTAGTTATCGAGGTGTTGGGAAGCTCCGCCCAGTGAAAATCTCCTCCCCTTCAAGGCCGAGCAAAGACGACCTGCTTGCGATTGCCGTTATCCTGGCCGGCTTCGGCATAGTCCTCCTGGCTATGCCCATCGTCCACAACTTCGCTATTATTGACGACTGGACTTATGCCCGCAACGTCGAAAGAGTAGTGGCGGGGCAGGGGTTCGCCCCCTCCGAGTACGCGCAGGCCACCCTCATCAGCCACACCTACTGGGGAGCGCTGTTCGCCCGGCTGTTCGGCATGAACTTCACCAGCCTGACGGCAGCTACAGTAGGGATGGCTCTGGCGGCAGCCCTCTCCTTCTACGCCCTTTTGCGCTCCCTGGGCTACAGCCCGCTACTGAGCGGCCTGGGTGTGGGGTTGCTCACCCTCAACCCCTATTTCATCAACCTCACCTACAGCTTCATGACCGACATCACTTTCCTCGCGCTGCTACTACTGGGCTGCCTGTTCTACTTCAAGGGCTTTGCCGGCTTCGATAGCCGGTGGGGGTACGCCTGGCTGCTGCTGGGAAGTCTGTTCGCCTCGCTCGCTTTCCTCACCCGCCAGTTTGGGTTGGCCCTGCCTGCTGCGGCTCTGCTCTGGCTGCTCGCCGGCCGCCGGTGGAGTTGGCGCGGGGTGGCTGCCGTCGCGCTGCTTCCCGCGCTGGTCGCCGCAGGTTACTACCTGTGGAGCAGAGGCTTTGGCCCCACATTCAGCAGCAGCGTCAGCCGAGAGGAACTATTCGACCTGATACGGAGGCCCTCGGTCTATGCCACCCGCGCAGCCCACTTCGTCTACCTATCCATGCTGTTGCCGGGTGTGCTGGTTCCCCTGTACGGCAGGGTGCGACACTGGAAAATAGTAACGGCCCTTGCACTATCGGTTGCCGAGGCGGTTTTTCTGCTCTGGCAGGTAAAGCAGGGTCAGGTGGAGCAGGGTGTGGGCACTCTCAACGAGCTATCTTATAGCTGGCTCACCCTCTCCGTACCCGATCCTACCCTTATCTACTGCCTGGGCGCGGCGCTCACCGTCTGGCTGGCCGCCGGTATAGCGGAAAGGGCCTGGCCCGGCTTCGTGCTGCTGCTCCGTCGTAAGCGCGCCCCTGTAGCTGCCGACTTCCTCTACATATTGGCCTTTATCCTATTCGTGGGAACCTACTTCGTGAGCGCGGGCTTCCTCGACCGCTACTGGCTTCCTCTCCTGCCCTTCCTGATAGCGGCGGGGCTGGCGAGCCTGCGGGGAAGCTCATACCTACGAAGGCTCTTTGTGGTAGGGGTGGTGGCGGCGCTTGGCATCTACGGCTCACTTGTCCACCTCGATATGTACGCACAGGTGGGTACGACCTGGGAGGCCGGCCGGTGGCTGGTGAGCCGGGGTGTGCCCCTTGATCAGATCAGGGTCGGCTACTCGTGGGACGGCTACCACTTGCACGACGCGCCGCGCCAACGCCTGGGCAGCCTCGACATCACGGTAGTAGGCCGCACCTTCCCCCCTTACCTGGTGAGCGACCCTGTGTACATTGTGGCCGAAACCCCTCAGCCCGGCTACACTGTGCTGAAGCGTTACACCTATCTCAGCATGCTGGGGAGCTTTGCGACTAAAGAGATATTCGTCATGCAGCATTCCTCTCCATCCTCAACAAGATGATGCTAAGCACGAAGGCGTGGAGGTTGCGAAGAGTTTCAAATTCATCGCAGAGGCGCAGAGTACGCGGAGAACGTGCGAAGGTTTTTATTGTCGTCACCAGAATTGAGCTATCCATCCAAACCGCCGCCTTGGAGCTAACACGAAGGCGCGCAGGGAGATAAACCATAAAAACCTTCGTGCCCTTCGTATCTCCGTGTGCTTCGTGTTTAGCGTCCTCTTGTGCGTTTAGCATCCCCTTGTTATGGGCCGGAGAACAGCCGGATTAGCCTCGGTAAGTTGCCGGCCAACCTGCAAGGCACTATACTAAAGGAGCCGGTAGTTAGGACTTCCAAGTCAGGAGGTGTACCCAGTGACCATGACTATTGAGGCGGAGCTTGTTCCTCTGGTGGTTGATGCGGATGGTGAGGTTCGTGTGGGCGGCACACGTGTTACCCTTGATAGCGTTGTAAGTGCATTTATGATGGGAGCCGGCGCTGAGGAGATCGCGCTCAGGTACCCTTCACTCCGACTAGCCGATATTTACACAGTGCTTGGCTACTATCTAAAGCATGAGCCGCAGATGAAAGCATACCTACAAGAACGCCATGCTCTGGAAGAACAAGTACGCCGAGAGAACGAAGCTCACTACAACCTCATAGGTCTACGTGAGCGACTGCTAGCGCGCCTTTCCAACCAGGAAGCTGTGGAACCGGAGCCGAGGTCTTGAGCGAATGCTGCGTTTCATGGCCGACGAAAATTTTGACAATCGCATATTGAGAGGTCTGTTGCGGCAGAAACCCAATATAGATGTAGTACGTGCTCAGGATATGGGCCTTGCAGGAGCACCCGATACGGAAGTACTAAACCATGCTGCATGTGAGAACCGTATTTTGCTCACGCATGATGTGCGAACGATGAATCGCTATGCTTACGAGAGGGTTCGCACTGGACAGCCAATGCCAGGAGTTCTCTCAGTAAGCCCTAACATAGCAATTGGACAAGCTGTTGAAGAACTGTTGCTGATACTGAATACTACCGTTGCCAAGGAGTGGGAAGGTCAAGTTTGGTACATTCCCATGTAACGCCTGATAAGAAAAGAGGAGGCACAAAATGCCCACCGTTGCCGACATTTTTACAACCCTCGAATATGGCCCCGCTCCCGAAGCCGCAAACCCTGGGCTGGAGTGGATCGAAAAGCGCCAACCTTTCGGCCTGTTCATCGGCGGCGAATGGCGCAAGCCTTCCGGCGACAAGTATTTCACCAGCCAAAATCCGTCTACAGGCAAACCGCTAGCTAAAGTGGCCCTCGGCACGAAGGAGGACGTAGACACGGCGGTGGAGGCGGCTCGGCAAGCCTTCGAGGGGTGGAGCCGCATGCCCGGACACGCCCGCGCTCGCTACTTATACTCCATCGCCCGGCTGATACAAAAGCATTCGCGCCTGCTCGCCGTGCTGGAGAGCCTGGACAACGGCAAAACGATCCGCGAAACCCGCGACATAGACATCCCACTGGTGGCCCGCCACTTCTACTATCACGCAGGTTGGGCACAGCTTATGTCAAGCGAACTGCCCGGCATGGCCCCCCTGGGCGTGGTGGGGCAGATCATACCCTGGAACTTTCCCCTGCTGATGATGGCCTGGAAAATAGCTCCCGCCATAGCAACAGGCAACACAGTAGTGCTCAAACCCGCCTCCTACACCCCCCTCACCGCCCTGGCCTTCGCCGAGATTTGCCGGGAAGCCGGGCTGCCCCCAGGGGTGGTCAACATCGTCACAGGCGATGCACGGGAGGCCGGTGAAGCTATCTTGCAGCACCCCGGCATCAGTAAGATAGCCTTCACAGGCTCCACCGAGGTGGGCAGGCACATACGCGAGGTAACGGCCGGCAGCGGCAAGCGACTCTCGCTCGAGCTGGGCGGCAAATCGCCCTTTATTGTGTTCGACGACTCCGACCTGGACAGCGTTGTCGAGGGCGTGGTAGACGCTATCTGGTTCAATCAAGGGCAGGTGTGCTGCGCCGGATCGCGCCTGCTGGTGCAGGAAAACATCGCCCCTCGCCTTGAGGAGAAACTGCGCCAACGCATGGAGAGACTACGAATAGGCGACCCGCTCGACAAGGCGATGGACATCGGGGCTATCGTGGCCCCCAAGCAGTTGGAGGAGATACGGCGATTCGTGCAGTTGGGACAGGACGAGGGCGCGACGATGTGGCAGCCTTCCTGGTCGTGCCCCACCGAAGGCTGCTTCTACCCACCTACGCTCTTTACAAACGTATCACCCTCCTCCACAGTGGTCCAGATGGAGATATTCGGCCCCGTGTTGGTGAGCATGACCTTTCGCACGCCCGCCGAAGCGGTGGCCCTGGGCAACAACACCCGTTACGGCCTGGCAGCCTCGGTGTGGAGCGAGAATATCAACCTGGCGCTCGACGTGGCTTCCCGGCTCAAGGCGGGAACCGTCTGGATCAACTCCACCAACCTGTTCGATGCAGCCTCCGGCTTCGGCGGCTACCGCGAAAGCGGCTACGGGCGCGAAGGCGGCAAAGAGGGCTTGTATGAATATGTGCGTCCGGCCTGGGAAGCACAGCATAACGAAGGGCGCGGTGAAAGCAAGGGGGAAAGCAGCAACGGCCATGCCTCAGACGGGCATCAGCCGAAACTTGGCGACGGCTACAGAGAACTCGGCGCTCAAACCGGCCAATACGGGATGCCTGCTATAGACCGCACGCCCAAGATGTACATCGGCGGCAAGCAGGCGCGGCCCGACTCCGGCTACTCGATGCCGGTGTATGGGGCGGGCGGCGCGCTGTTGGGCGAGGTAGGCCAGGGCAATCGCAAAGATATACGCACTGCAGTAGAGGCCGCGCATGCCGCCTCCGGCTGGGCCTCGACGACGGGGCACAACAAGGCTCAAATACTCTACTACATCGCCGAGAATCTCTCGGCCCGCGCCCCGGAGTTCGGCATGCGCCTCCGCCAACAAACAGGTGCATCGGAAAGTGAAGCCGAGCGCGAAGTGGAGTTGAGTATCGAGCGGCTGTTCACCTACGCGGCATGGGCCGACAAGTACGACGGCGCGGTGCATCGCACGCCCCTGCGTAACGTCACCCTGGCAATGCCGGAGCCGGTTGGGGTGGTCGGCATCGCCTGCCCGCCGGAGCGCCCCCTGCTGGGCTTCGTGTCGCTGGTCGCCCCCGCTATTGCTATGGGCAACACTGCGGTGGTTGTGCCTTCAGAGCGTCACCCCCTGAGCGCCACCGATTTCTACGGTGTGCTCGACACCTCGGACTTGCCTGCCGGTGTGGTGAACATCGTCACCGGACCTCGCGATACGCTGATGAAGACGTTGGCCGAGCACGACGACGTAGAGGCGGCCTGGTACTTCGGCTCTGAGGAAGGCAGCCGGATGGTAGAACTAGCCTCGGCGGGCAACATGAAACGCACCTGGGTGAGCTACGGACGGTCCCGCGATTGGTTCTCCACGCAGCAGGGCGAGGGCGA
>JBBSIX010000197.1:0-6510 GCA_038231875.1 Chloroflexia bacterium
CTGTTCTACACCTGGGTCGAGCGCGAAGCCAAAGAGCGGGGCATGATAGACCGGCTGACCGGCTACTAGGCACAGCGAGGACGACTCTTGCCCGTGCATATTTTGTGCTACATATCCCATTAGCTTACAAAAAACTAACGAAAAACTTGACAGACCCAGCTGATTTTCAATAGACTCTACATAACGACCCCGCGTTTCGCTCCCTTAGAAAGAACACAAACTATGAATCAACAAAACAAGCCTCGTGTCGATCGCATGCGCCGGGCGGCGCGGGGCAGGTTCGTGCTTGCCTGCGCCGCAACTCTGCTACTCAGTGGGCTGATCTTGCTTTCCACCGGAGTGGGGTTGTTCGCCTCCACACTCCAAGCAAGCAGCCTCCCGACTCAGCCTGCCCCTGGGCAGACTTTGAACGACCTGCCGGTCAATCAAAACACCACCAACGACCAGCAAGAGCCTACCCTGGCGGTGGACCCTACCAACCCCAATAATGTGCTGGCCGCCTCTAAAGACTGGCGCACAGGCCCCAAGCAGGTGTGGTACTATCGCTCTTCAGACGGCGGGCGCACCTGGAACGACGGCCATGTGGACCTCGGTGCGAGCGAACTGCCCAATCAGAGCGACCCTGTACTGGCCTGGGACGCTTCGGGCGCTGCATACCTGGCCTTTATAGGCTATAACCAGAACGACCTCACGGTGGGCGGCATCTTTGCGGCGCGCTCTGAGGATGCGGGCAAAACCTGGGATAAACCCTCCCTGGTAGCGGCCCACGCCGACGGGGTGTTCAACGACAAAGAGTGGCTCACTACCGACCGCAGCCGTAACCCCTCGACGAAGGGCAACGTTTACGTAACCTGGACGCGCTTTTCAAAGGAGGGGCAGAACCGAGAGCGCGGCGACATCGTGGCCTCCCGCTCCACCGACGGGGGCAAAACCTTCTCCGCGCCCGTAACCATCAACCTGCCCACTCAAAGCGACAACCAGGGGTCTTACCCCGTCGTCGGCCCAAACGGTGAGCTATATGTGCTGTACTATAGCGAAGGCGATGCAGATCGCGGCGGGCAGACGCGCGGCCTGTATATAGCCCGCTCGACGGACGGCGGCCTGAAGTTTAGTACGCCCGTCAAAGCCGCCTCGGTATCCAGGCCGGTCAGCCCCTTGCCCGGCAGCAAGTTCCGCGTGTTCGTGCTGCCCGTGCTGGCGGTTGACCCAAGCAGTGGCGCGCTGTACGCCGTCTGGAACGACTTCCGCACCGACGACACCGACGTGCTGTTGGTGCGCTCTACCGACGGGGGCAACACCTGGTCAGATCCCGTGCGTGTGAACAACGACCCGCGCACCCCTCGGCACGATCAGTTCTTTCCAACAGTGGCTGTGGGTGCCGACGGCACAGTCCATCTGCTCTGGCTCGACCGCCGAGACGACCCGAACAACAAGCTGTACCGGCCTTATTACGCCGCCTCCGAGGACGGAGGCAAGACGTTCAAGCAAGGCCCGCTAACCCGAACTTCGTCCAACCCCGACGTGGGCTTTCAGGGAACCCTTATCGGGGACTACATCAGCCTGGATACCTCAGCCGATGGCTCTCAGGTGTACGCCGCCTGGATAGACACCCGCAACGGCAATCAGGACATCTATTTTTCCTCGTTCCCCGCCAAGCCAGGACCCGGCGAACCGGCACCGGCGGTCGAAGCGCGGCCCACCCCTGTGGCCGTGCCCTCTCCACAGCCTCTTAGCGGCTTCTCGGACGCCGCCTTCCTGCGTAAGTGGGAGCGCACCGACCGCCCTGTGCTGCTGGGCAGGGTAGGCCGCTCGTGGACCTGGGGACCTGTGAGCTTCGCGGCGGCCCGCGAGCCATACGCTCAGGGGCAGGGGGGCCTGCGTCAGGTGCAGTACTTCGACAAGGCACGCATGGAGATCAACCACCCCAACGGCAACAGCGCCGACCCCTTCTACGTGACCAACGGTCTGCTTGTGGTGGAACTGATAAGCGGGCGCGTTCAGGCGGGCGACGACCAGTTCGAGCAGCGCGCTCCCGCTCAGATAGGGGTGGCCGGCGATGTCAATAGCCCCGACGCCCTGACCTACGCCTCACTGGGGCCTGTAGCCTCGCTCAACGGCTCTCAGGACCACAGGGCGCAGGACCGCACGGGTCAATCGGTAACGGCCACCCTCAACAGGGACGGGACCGTCTCTCAGTGCGGCGGGCCGGTCGTGTGCCCCTCAACGCCGGTGAAACTCGCTCAGTACGAGCCAACGCTGGGACACAACATCCCGGATGTGTTCCGGCTGTTTATGAACCAAAAGGGGCTGGTGCAAAAGAGCGATCCGGGTGTTTCGCCACAGGCGGGCATGAGCGAAGCGGGAGAGGAAGGCGAGGGTTCAGCCGACCCCGATAGGCTGTTGCTTGCCCTGGCTCACATTCCCCTTGTCCAGGAGCCGGTCCTTGACTGGGTGGCCGACCTGGGCTATCCGCTCACCGAGCCTTACTGGACTTCGGTCAAGATAAACGGGGTCGCTAAGACTGTGCTCGTGCAGGCTTTCCAGCGTCGTGTGCTTACCTACGTGGCCGACAACCCTCCAGGCTCGCAAGTCGAGATGGGCAATGTCGGCAGGCACTACTTCGACTGGCGGTACAGGTAACGGCATGCAGCGAGTGCGCTGCTACGGGTTCGTGCCGGTCTGGACCGTTAGTTCCACTCCTCGGACGCTGCCGAGCAGGTTCGCGCCGCCGCCGGTCAGTTGCATCGTTTCCGGCGAACCGTTGAAGTCCAGCCTGGTGCGCCCGGTGGTGGGCACCGCGATGACGCGGAAGCGCAGCCTGGCTACTACTATCTGACCGGCAGGGGGGTTGCCTTGGAGCGCCCCTGCCGAGTAGCCTACAGAGCCTTCCGCTGCGTCAATCCAGTTGCCCATCACCCCCGGCAGCAGCAGTCCGGGCACAGCGCCGCCCGCAGAACCGACCGGGGCCAGTGCCTGTGGGTCGTACTTCAGCTGGAAGCTCGCGCCGTCTATCGGCTGTGCGCCTGTGTCGGCCACAACAGCCACTTCAATCGTCTGCCCCAAGCTGGGCTGTGTATCGGAAGACACGATTCGCAGGCCGAGGTCGTGCGTTTGGCTCTCAGGCTGGAGCCATGCCGCCAGGGTTTGCCGGTCGAGGCTCCCGACCCATATATCTCCGCACTTGTCGAAGCCGGAGCGCAGCAGGCTCAAGTCGCTCATCGTCACCCGTCCATCGTTGTTCAGGTCGGCGGCGGGATTATAACCGGCCATGCCCTGATGTAGCCCCAGTTGCTGCTGCACCAACGAAAGGTCGTCTATCGTCACACAGTTGTCGCCGTCGAGGTCGCCCTCTACTTGGACCCCCATGTCCAGGTCAATAGAGGCCCCCGGCGTGAGGTTTACGCCAGGCATGGCCGCCTGGATGCTGTGCAGCCCCTTCACATGCACGTCGTACACGCCCGCCGGCAAGCCGGTGTAAAGGGCTGTGCCTGTGCGGTCGGTGGTCCCCGGGTATGTGCCGAGCACCGCCCCTGCACCGGGCGCGCTGAGGGAGAGCGTCAGGGGCCTCGCCCAGTTGTCGTTGGGTGTGGACCCAACGCCGAGCCAGCGCACTCTTACCTTCAGCTGCGCTGTAGCAGGGGCCGATTTAGAGGCGGAGGAGGCCGGCTCGTTCTTGGGAGTTTGGGGCTGCATCGAAAAGGTGAGTTGGGCCGAACTGCCGGGGCTGAAGTACTGCACCCTTATCTTGTGCAGGCCCGGAGGCAGATCGGCGCTGTACTTCTCCGACCGAACAGCCGTCCACTGCCAACCGTTGATAGCCAACAAATCGTCCACCCATAGGCGCGCGCCGCTGTCGGCGCTCAACAGCATGTTGAAGATCCCACCGCCGGACTGGTAGTCTTGGGTGAACTGCACGGACCAGTCTCGCCCGCCGGCTCCTATGCCTTGCGGCTTACGCTCTGCGGCAACCCAGGCCAGGTTGGGCGAAAGAGTGTTCTGCACCCAGACCGGTTGGCCGGGCAAATCGGCCGGCGGGGCCGCCTGTGAGGCATGGGCGGGGTGCCCTACGAAGTACTCCGCTTTCCAGTCGGCAAAGGTCTGCGGCCAGGGGGCGAACTGTACATCGCTGCCGGTCTTCGTGAGTGTGCCCCCGGTGAAGCTCTGGCGAACTATGCCGCCTGCGCCGGCTGAGGGGCTGTAAGGGTCCGACGTTGGTGCGCCCACCCACTCCGGGCCGGGCGGCTGGTGCGAGCCGTAAGCGGAGGCTATCTCCCCTGTCAGCAGATAGGCGTTACGAACATCGAACTGTGTGCTCTTTAGTGTGTCGTACACGAGCCGAACGTTGCCCTGACCGGCGGGGCCGCTAAAGGACTGCACCAACAGGTTGTTTTCGCTTAGCTGCGTCAGCCACCAACGCACGGGGCCGGTTGGCCTGCCCAGGGCCGGTTCATCACCATTGCGGGTGTAGGCCTCCAGAAAAGGCTGCGAGTTGGGCGCCCCCTGCCCCACCGCGTAAGCGCCGGGCATGGGCGCTACGGGAGGCGCGGTGGGGAGCGCGGTGGGCGTGTTGGCGGCAGGCTGCCTGGTGGGTGCGGGGGCATCTTCGACGCTGCCCGGCGGTGTGGGCGAGATCACGGCCCCAGGGTAGTAAAACCGCAGTATCCACGTCCACGAGCGCCCCTGGTCGGAGTGGTAGGCGCTGCCCCACTGCGTCATATAGGGGCCGGACCAGGGGCAGTCGCCGCTGGGATCGGCTGTATACGAACCGGCGCAGTACTGCGTCTGAAACAGAGAGCCGTCTCGCAGAAGGGAGTACTGAAAAGTGGCGTCCACTGCGGCGTCGGTTGAGGCGTAGCTCACGTTGGGGTCGTACACCTGGTCGTCGGTGTTGTCCTTTACGTCCGCGCCCAGAGCAGACTGCTTGCCGCCCTGGGCCACCCAGAACCAGGCATAGCTCTTGACGGCTATCGCCCCGGCCCTGAGCGAGTTCGCGGACCAGGTGGGTATCCATTCGTTGGGAAGGACATGCTTGAGGTACTCACGGAAGGGCACTACTTCTACCGCGCCGGTTTGCGTCCTGTAAACACGTATACTAGCGGGCACGCCTCCGTAGGATTGAGCGCCGAACTGATTAGGTTGCATTTCTGCCGATGAGTTGGCCTGAAAAGAAAGAATGTTGCCTGAGAGGGGACGCTCGGCTGCAATGGAGGATGCCCGAAGCATGCCGTCTTGGTCGTCGGCAGTGGTCAGTTTAGGGTAGAGGCGCAACGTATCGGCGCTATAGTAAACGGCCTTGGGCAGCGACCAACCGGCGTATCCTTCGGCCAGCACCTGCACTTGCACATCTGCCCGGTCGTTCGATAGAACAAGCCCGGCGGCGGCTAGTTGGTTAGGAGAGAGCGCAAAATAGCCCCCGGCGTCCGACACGGCATGCGCTACTCCGTTGACCACAACGTGGGCGCCGGCCACAGGTTCGGCATGCGCCAGGCTCTTGACCCAACCTTCGATAGCGGGCCTGATCGGGGAAGCGGTGTAGGACGGTAAAGGGGGCTGTTCGCTGTCTGCCGAAACCTGTGTCGCAATGGAAAGTGGAAAAGGCGACAACTGCCACACCACCAATGCTATAATAGCCATCGCCGGGACAAGTCGTAAGAGGCTGTTGAGTTGCCTATGTCGAATCATGTGTATCGGACCTCTGATGAGTATATTGCCTGTACTGAAGCCGCATGCGGCTCCGGCAAGCCTGCGCGCGGCGGCCTGAGCTATCTTTAGGACGAGGCCAATGCCGAAGGCGCGCGCAAACGACAGTTGCTAAAAGCAGTTAGAGTGATATTACCCTACTTTGGGCTGCAATACAATAGGCAATTTGTACTTATGTACAGTGGGATTTTGGACACGGCGCAGGCGTGCATACATTGGTAACGAGAATGGCTCTTCTCAGAACTTATTCCTCGCTAAATGCGCCGCCTACGGTTGTCAGGTCGGATTCCTGGTGTGTAAAGGTGCTTGCCTGTGCCGATGATACATCTTGAAACCAGAATAGATGCCCCGGTTGAGACCTGCTTCGACCTTGCGCGGAGCATAGATATTCACCGGGCGGCAGCCTCAAAGACAAGAGAACGAGCGGTTGGAGGTGTGACTAAGAGGCTAATCGGCCTTGGCGAGACCGTCACCTGGGAGGCCGTGCATTTCGGCATCAAGCAACGTCTGACGTCTCGCATCACTCGCTACGAGCGCCCCCACCTATTCACGGATGAGATGGTACGGGGAACCTTTCGCTCCTTTACACATGTCCACGAGTTCAAGAACCTGGATGGTGGAACTATCATGCTCGAAAGATTTAGTTACAAGTCGCCATTTGGGCTTCTGGGACGGCTCGCCGATAAGCTGTTCCTTGAGCGCTATATGAGAACGTTTCTGTTGGAACGCGCTCTCTATCTGAAGCGTGTTGCTGAGCAATCCACTGAGAGCGGATAAAATAATGCAAGCGATGGACGTAGACAACGACGA
>JBBSIX010000198.1:0-6415 GCA_038231875.1 Chloroflexia bacterium
GTTCTTGGCGCTGTTACTTGCCCTTGCTTTTACGCGCAGTTGCGACCTTATTGTACCGCAAAAACGGGGATGGTGCAGATAAGCCCTCGGCTGTAAGTGGTGAGAGTTGGGTTGGAGAAATTGGATCCCGGCTTGTTGTTCGACCACCGAACAGTGAGCTACAAAGAGCAGCGCCATGATTTTACAAAGATTTAAGACTCCTCTAACCCAGGCTCATTGATTGTGTGCTATAGTCAGTGTAGGATAAGGGGTACGACTATATCAAACGTATCAAAGTGCAAGCAAAGACGGAGGTAGAGGGAAAATGATGACGGTACGCAAAGCGACCTGGCCGGCAGTATTGGGGCTGGCTGTTCTCACGTTCATTTCGGGCTCGGGTTTTGTGCAGGCCGACTCGGCCCGGCGGCCCGGCACACCGGACGCCGGCAGGTCGGGGGCGCGCAGCCGCGCCGACCATAGCGCCTCGCCAAGCGCCAACTGCAACAGGACCTCTGTCGGTTTTACGCCGTTGAGCGACCTGGGCACGGGAACCTATCAAGGCTTTGAGGGCGGGCTTTACCTGGGAGGCTCGAACCAGCCTCCGCTGGATTACAGGTGGATGGGCCGGGCGCACGCCTCGCGGGTGCAACCTCTCGACAGGAACGGGCAACCCGACCCCAACGGCAGGATAGTGCTGCTGTCAATCGGCATGTCGAACACTACCCAAGAGTTCTCTACCTTCAAGAGCGCAGCCGACGCCGACCCGCAGAAGAACCCTCAGCTGAAAATAGTGGACGGCGCGCAGGGCGGGCAGGATGCCGAGATAATCCGAAACCCCAAGGCTAAATTTTGGAGCGTTGTTGACCAACGCCTGAGCAGCGCCGGAGTGACGCCTGAGCAGGTGCAAACGGTCTGGCTGAAGGAGGCCGTGGCCCGTGAGGACCGACCTTTCCCGGCTGATGCACAGGGCCTGCAGAGCGCTCTGCACGACATCGTGGATATTATGCAGGCACGCTATCCTAACCTGCAAATCGTCTACCTGGCGAGTCGCACCTATGGAGGGTACGCCACCGGCACGCTGAACCCTGAGCCGTTCGCCTATGAAAGCGGCTTCGCGGTGAAGTGGCTGATTGACGAGCATGCCAACAGCACGGGCGAAGGCGCCTGGCTGGCCTGGGGGCCTTACATGTGGGCCGATGGCATCAAGCCCCGCAGCGACGGCCTGACGTGGCAGTGCTCGGACTTCCAAAGCGACGGCACGCACCCTTCGGCAAGCGGACGCCAGAAGGTGGTGAACATGCTGCTCAACTTCTTCAAGACCGATGAGACTGCGGTAGGTTGGTTTGTGAGATAGAGGCAGCACGAGCGGGTGGCCACCTTGCTCTGATGATAATAGTGCAAAGCAATACCGTTATCAGCCCCGACGGGCGGTAACGGTATTGCTTTGCGGCTTTACACTGCTGTGAAAACAAGGGGTGCAGGGGTCTCCCCTGACGGGGGCGCTGGGGGTGTCCTCCAGCACTCTCCCCCCTTTTTCATTCATAGGCGGGTGGCAACCAGCGATGGAAAACTGCTGTGGAAATAAGGCAGGCCCATACCTGCGTGACGATGAATTCTCCCATCGTCGGAGGCTCTCAGGTATGTGGTTTTCGTACACAGCTCCCGATGTTGTATTATATAATGAGCAGCACGTAATATAGTAATGTAACGCCACGCGGCCACAGCTACAACTCTAAAGGGGAAAAGAGCAGATGGAACTGGTGCGATTCACAACGTATGATGAGGTGGAACTGGCGGCGCATTTGTACATGCCGGGAGGCACAGGGGAATGGTCGCAGGGGATCGTGGTATGCCACGGTTTCGGCTCGTCAAAGGAGCGGCACGCCGAGTTTGGGCAGATGGCGGCGAAGGCGGGTTTTGCTGTGCTCGCACTGGACTTGAGAGGGCACGGGGAGAGCGGCGGTGAGTTGGACGCCAACGTTTTCAACGACATCGCGGCGGGGCTGCTCTATCTGCAAAATCGCCCTGAAGTGAACCCGATGAACATCGCCGTCAGGGGGTCTTCCATGGGTGGTTGGCTGGCGGTACACACTGCGGCCCACCTGAAAGACCTTGCGCCCATTGTGGCCTTCTGCCCTCCCAACGAAATGCTGCTGATGACGTTGATGGAGGAGGTTGCGCTGGTGCAGCGCGGCCATTCTTCGCCAATGGTAACTCAGCCTCTGCCGCGCGTAAACGTCAACTCGATGATGCAACTGCTGTACAGGGTGGACCTCCTGAAGGCCGCCCGCCGCCTCAGCCCGCGCCCTCTTTTGCTGGTCCACTGCGAAGACGACGACGTGGTGCCGCCTCACATCAGCCGGAGTGCTTACGAGGAAGTTCGAGAGCCGAAGGCGCTCTGGCTGCTGCCCGGCTGCGGGCACGATTTCGCACAACACGACCCACAGACGAACGCGCGCATCTTAGATTGGCTCAGGCTCTTCAGCATGAACACAGGGAATCTGTCTGAGGTATGATTGCGTATCCCGCGCCAGGCTCATCTGCGCCTGAAGAGTCGCTTTATCCCCTCTAGAGGATCGTCGCCGCGGTTGGTGCGCTTGCTATAGTCAATCGGCTGGCCGCGCCAGCGCTTTTCCTCCTGGGTGGGCGACCAACCGCCGCTACTGGTGCCGCCGTTGTGGTAAAGCACGATAGGCACGAGAAACAGCACGACAGACAGGATAACCAGCACGACGGCCAGCCCCTTCAAAGCCCCGCCGAGGCTGCCCACCAGCACGGCCAACGCAGCTACGCCAAAAGCCAAAAGCATAAATTGGCCGGAACTGAGCCGCTTCAGGTCGGGTGTTTTGAACCCACCGGGGGCCGGTTTTTTGTAAGAGGGGCCTCTAGGTGGTGTAGGGCGGGAGGCGCGGAAGTCAATAATCTTCCCCTCATCCGGCGGCTTGGGGGCTGTGCGGCCCTTCTCCTCCTCATACTTGCTGAGGATTTCCTCTATCTCTCTTTCGATACGGCTCTTGCTCATACTGTACCCTACGCTCTCTTTGATGGGGCTGCGCCGCGAAAAAAGCCTGTTTGCTGCCCGACATATCTGGTCGCTTTCCGCCGACTATGCCGGTCACTACTGATTGTACACCCCAGTTCCCTACTGTGTCAAAGGGTTTGGGAAGGGTAAGTGTTCAGATTTGGGGTGGAGCAATCCACACTTTGATGCCGGGTCAGGCACCCATCACCCCCAACCCCCTCTTCCCACGTGTGGGAAGAGGGGGCTTTCTTATTGTTGGAGTGGGGGACACCCCCAAACCCCCGTCAGGGCTGCGCCCTCCACCCCAAATCTGCCCCCTTACCTCTCCTCCCTGCATTGACAGCAGGCCCGTAGGCGGCTATAATCGGGCACGATAGCTGGTACGTAAGGAGGCGGCAAGTAGCATGAAACTTGTGCTGGCAGTGGTTTCCAACCAGTCGGCGGAAGGTATAACGGATGCTTTGCTGGCGGCGGGCTTCAGGGCGACACGCCTGGCGTCCACGGGCGGGTTTCGCCGCGAGGGCAACACCACCATCTTGATGGGTGTGGACGATGACGACGTGGAGCCGGTGCTCGCTATTTTGCAAAGCGGTGTGCATACTGCCGCCTCGCGTCGTAGTGCCGCCGCAAACCCCGATGCGGCCGGCCTCTCAAGTGGGCGAGGCGCTGTTTTTGTGCTGCCTTTGGAGGGCTACTTCCATCTTTAGCTCAAGGTTCTCTGTGCCTCACGCATAGCTCGCACCGAAAGGTAGAATCGTGCAGGTAGAACTAACCGATATGGCGTATGGTGGCGATGCCGTAGGGCGCGACCCCGACAGCGGCATCGCTGTTTTTGCGTGGCCCGGCATCAGTGGAGAGCAGGTAACTGTAGACCCCGAGTTGCGCCGGCCCAATCTGGTGCGCGGGCTGGTCACGGCTGTAGAGAAGCCCTCTCCGTTGCGCCTCGATCCGCCGTGCCCCTACTTTGGAGCCTGCGGCGGGTGTCAGTGGCAGCATATCGAGTACGAGGGGCAGTTGGCGTTCAAGCACAACATCCTGCGCTCCCAACTCGCCCGCAGAGGCGGCATAGCCGACCCGGACGGCTTTCTCCTGGCCCCACTTCCCTCGCCTCAGAGCTTCGGCTATCGCAACACCTCGCAGTTTGCCGTTGACCCGCAGACAGGTTCGCTGGCCTACTTTCGCCGGGGCAGCCACCACTTGTTCGCGGTTGATGTCTGCCCCATCTCCAACAGCGGAATAAACAGGCTGATACCCAAGTTGAACAGCCTGCTCAAGTCCACGCCCCAAGACATCCTCGCACAGGAGCCGCGAGGGGTGATGCGCCTCTGGAAAATAGCGGTCAGGCACAGCGAGGCCACAGGGCAGACGGTGATTGTGCTGCACACTCGCCCCGGCGGAAAAGCAGGCATGGAATCTCCGCAGCAGGCGCCGAAAGGCAGACGACGCAGAGGAGACGCTCAGGTTCCGGAACGGCCCGATGAAGGCCCGAATATGGATGTGGGCGAGGAGGCCAATCCGGTCTTTCTGCTCAAGCGGCGAGACGTCAAACGGGCTTTGCCGGCTTTGGCCGCGCTGGAGGGGCAAGACGCGCCCGCCGCCCTCAGCCTCGTCGAGGTGATGGACGACGGCACGATCAACTTGCTGGGAGCAACGCGCACTGCCGGCTCTATAACGTCCGAGGCGATGGCCGAAGCCCTCACAGGCTCTTACCTCGGCGATATGGGCCGAGAGAGCGCCCTGGGAAGCGGCGCACCACCTCTCGGCTCCTGGATCGAGAGCCTGGGCGGTCAGGCCTACTGGGTCGCACCGGGCGCTTTCTTTCAGGTGAACAGCGCCGGCGCCGAACTGATACTTGAGGAGGTTTTGGCCGGCTTACCTGACGAGATGGACCTGCTGGTAGACGCGCATTCGGGCGTGGGTACTTTTGCGCTGGCCCTCGCTGGGCGTGCCGAAAGGGTGGTCGCCTTTGAGACGGAGAGTGCGGCGTCGGCAAGCGCACGCTGGACGGCGATCTCGCGCTCGATCACCAACGTCGAGTTCAAGCAGGGCAGAGCAGAGGCGCTGATGCGAACGCTCCCCGCGGAGGTGCGCCCCGATGCTGTTGTGCTGGACCCGCCCCGCTCCGGCTGCCATCCAGGACTGCTGCGCGAAATCGCCCGCCGCGAGGTGCCTCGCATCGTTTACATCTCCTGCGACCCCGGCACGCTGGCGGGCGACCTCAAGTTGCTGGCCGACAACTACACCCTCAAGTCGGCCCGCGTGATTGATATGTTCCCCCAAACCTACCACATCGAGACTGTGGCCGTACTGGATAGAACCGGCTCGTAATTGTATCCGGCATGTAAGGCCGGTTTCGTCAGGCTTACCGGGCTGCACGACGCTCTAGCTGTGCCTGCTCCCAGGTGAAGACCTGCCTCAGCAGGGTACGCAGGGCCAGTATCGCGGCGAAGGTGAGTATCTGCGTCCAGTCGTGCAGCTCTATCGTTTTGAGCAAACTGGCGGCCAGCTTGATACTCAGCCCCCAGAGCGCCCCCTCTACCACCAGCAGCCGGGAGCGGGTAATATCCCTGCTCCGCACCAGCACAATCCCGGCCACGAGCGCATAGCTCGCGATGAAAAGCGCGCCTACGGCCTCGATGAGCAGGATCGGGACGGTGAAGTCTATCATGTGTGCCCTAGTTGCGTGCCGCTTGCGCCTTGTTGTCCTGGGGCCGTGTTGAAGGTGGCAGGGCTTCTTCGCCCACCCCCTTGAGGGCAGCTTCCCGTTCGGCGGCTTTGTCAATCTCTTGCTGAAGGAAGTAGTTCAGCACGGTTCGCAATACGATGATGGCGGCAAGCTGGCCGATCTCGTTCCAGGTAGGGGCGACCGCCGTCCGCAAAATGTCAGCCGCCAACTCGAACTCAAGGGCCACCGCCAGCCAGCGGCCCAGGTTCAGACGGATGTTTTCTTTGGCTTGCTGGTCGGTGTCGCGGCGCACAAAGAGGAGGAGGGACATAAATATCGCCTGGGCTGCTGCGAGGCCTATAATAAGGCCCGCGCCCGCCTCGATGCCCGCCGCCAGAAAGAATGTGCCGTCTTTGAACAGTTGCAGTAAGGGGTTGTTGTCGGGGTTAGGGGTAGTGCCGGCTTCCGGAGTCGCCTGCGCCAGGAGAGAGGCCAAGAGAAAGATTTGCTTGCACAGTATCGCTATCAGCACCAGGTACGCTCGCTTTCCGCTTCTTACGTGAACAAGAGATGCAGCAGGCAAATAGCATGCCATAAGCTACACTGGCCGCAAACCGGCGCCTCATAAAAAGCTGGTGATTACCCACATCTTAAGCTGTGCCGGCCCCATTGCCGGCGAAAACAGCACATACTATAGCTTGTCATTCTGAGTAGTCATGGCCCTCATGCCACAACCGACAATGAAAATA
>JBBSIX010000199.1:0-6356 GCA_038231875.1 Chloroflexia bacterium
CATCGTATCCTCTATCACCGCGTAAACCGTTATAATATTGATGTCGTCCATGTGCTTGCTCCTTTAGATGGTTGGTCTGCTAACATCCATCCTATAGGATTGGCGCTTGGACGCGCTACTCTAAACTAGCAATCAAGGTACTGTTACTGTGATGCAAGTAATAACTGTCGTTCTCGTGCGTATGGAAGTTCTTGGGATGGCAATTTGAGCAATCAGGTACTATTTTATGAAGATCCTGGATCTTCGCTTACACCGGGTAACAGTTATGAGTATAGGAGCTATTATGCTAATAATGGTGAGTGGTGGAGTGAATTTTACAATGAGCTTACCAATAGTTGGGCTCGAGAATCTACTGGTCGGAACTTTGGAGTGTCTTCTTTGCCTGAAGTGACTGCTTCTGCTGAGAGTAGTGCCAATGCACCCCGCACTGGTATCGAGCAAAATACTGGCTCTCTACAAGTCTCGTATGCAAGGTTGCACAAGCCAGGCGGACAATGGGTCGGTTGGTGTTGGGATCCTGCTATAGTACCAAGGCGTATGCTTCACAGTCCGTCGTTTGGCCCATGCTACAGTTACGGCTATAATCCATATAGTTGGACGGTTGAGTACCGAAAGTAAGGAGCGCAGTGGTGGGAAAAGCTAAAGTTGGAAAAGTATCCATCTTGCTGGTGGAGGGTGCTCTAGTGGTAGCTGTGCTGTTTATTATCTTAGCTAGTCTTGGAAGGAGTTCTGATACTTCTTCATCCCTTCCCTCAGATACCTCTGCTAACATGATGCTTGCTGCGCCTACGTTTGCAACGCCGACAGTTGATCTTAGCCGTATCAAGGTACACGAAAGGAACCATATTCTTGATGGCGCGTCTCCTGAGCAAGTAGGCCAGTATGCCCAACAATATGCGCAGCAACGTTTTGATGGTCGCAGTCCATCTCAGTTACTTCTCTCACGTCCGGTTACATACGAGGAAATACCAGAGCTTGGTTTTGGTTGTATGGGCAATGCATCCTATATTGAGAACCCACCCTGGGTGTTAGTCATATTGAAGGGAGACTTCTCTCTTAGCAGCCTGCCCGGTTCGGCAGTGCTTGGAGATGTGCGAACTCCTTACGTGGTCATGGTCTTTGATGTTTGGGCTGCCGAACCAACGCTGATAACAGGCTCAATGACCGGAGGTCTTGTCAAGAAGGCTCTTAATGACCCCAACTTGCCTGATGAGGTGCATGATATTCCCACTGACTGCCCAACCCGCCTGCCAGGGATACTGCCTTACGGCGTGGAAATCCCCGGCGTTACACTTCCAACAGTAACTGCGGCCCTCACATCCAGTCCGAAACCTACTGAGATAGTACCACCGGCGATTCAGACGAGGATGAGCGGAACCCTTGCTTCACCTCCCCCACTGCCGGTCTCCACCTCTGGTCCTAAATAGAGCACTGTCTAAGCTTGCCGGAAGGGGCCTATAGATGGAAGCAGGTACGTAACTTACCTGCTGGTGGGGCACTGTTCTACCTTCTGCTGCGCTCTACATCTGCGCTCTACATCCTGAACTCCGTACCAGGCAGTACTTCCTTCCCACTCCCCTCTTCCCTTTGTCCCATTTTTGGCCTCAACGCCTTTTTCCTATGATATACTCGAACTATATGGGAGTCCGGCCTCGGCATGACGGCATGACGGCATGACGTTTAGATAAGCCGGCCAGGCTCTAAACTCACAAATCCGAATCTCGCAGTTTAGCAGAGGTATATATGGCGGGTAACAAGGCAGTTTACGACACCGCGATGAAGCGCGCCCACGATCACGCCTGGGCCAACCACTGGGAGCGCGCTATAAAAGAATACGACCGGGCGCTCTCGGAGTTCCCGGACGATGTGCCGGCCGAGCGTAATAAGGCCCAGTGCCTGTTCCGCATGCGCCGGTGGCCCGAAGCGCTGACCGCTTACAGCAGCCTGGTGGATCGAGAGCCTACCGACCTGTTCGCCCTCAATCGCCTGGCTGAAGTCCACCTGGCCGTCGGCCGGCACGACGAGGCCGTTGCCGCCTATTTTCGCTTGGCCGACCTGTACAGCGAACAAAAACGCCGGCACGAGGCGATCCGCGCCTTGCGCGACCTTGCCCGCGCCCTTCCCGACAATCGCGAAACGCACGCCCGCCTGCTGAATCTCACGCATGAGGTGGGCGACCGTACCGCCGAGATAGCCGAGCATATCGCCCTGTCTCGCATTGCCCTTGACGCAGGCGACCTTGAGGAAGGCATGCGAGAAGCCGAAGCCGCCTCGGCCCTGGGTCCCGACAACCAGGAGGCGCGCCGTTGGAGTTACGCTGTGCGCCGCCGCCTGGCTCAAGCCAACGCTACCTCCAACTTCGTGGGCGATGCCGATGCGACGGGGCAGATGCCCGCCTCTATGGGCACGGGCTTGATCGCGCAGCAGGAAGAAGAACCGGCTCAGGTTGTGGAGTTTATAGAGCGGGCTACCGAGGCCCAGAACGCCGGCGATTACCGCCTGGCGATGGACCTCTATGATAAGGCAGTGCGCGCCGGGGCCATCCGACCGTTGGTCTTTTACAGCGCGGGCTTGCTCAACCAGCAGCATGCCGCCCCCGAAATGGCTATCCCCTTGTTGGAGCGGGCCGCCAAAGACCCTGAGTACGGCATCTCAGCCAACTATGCCCTGGGCCAGTGCTACTCGGCCATGCGCGACCACACCCGTGCGGTGCAGGCTTTCGAGCGTGCCCTGGGCCTGATCGTGACCGCCAACCTTACCCGCGCCGAAGCCGATGAGCTGATCGAACTGTACACTTCGGCCTCCGACGCCCACCTCGCCGACAACAACCCTGGGCGCGCATCTTCTCTCCTGAGCAGTCTGGTCAAGGTGATCAAGCAGAAGAAGTGGGCGCACCCTGGGTTGCCGGCGCTTGAGCGGCGAGCTGACGAGCTTTACAGCCGCAGCATTATGAGCAAACTCGACGGCATCAGCAAAGGCAGCGCCGCGCTGGGAGCCACCGCCGACATGCCTGCTGGTTCCGCCGGCATGCCCACGCCCCCCTCGATGCCGGAAGTCGCAAGCCTGGAAGCTACCCGTATCATGGTGGAGGGCGCTGCCGACGGCACCAACCAACTCCCTACGCAGGCGATCAATGCAGGCGATGCGAGCGCTGCCGAAACGGAGCCTGCGGGCGAGCATGAGGATGAAGGCTTCGAGCTAAAGAAGTACAGCACCGACATCCCCACGACGATGATGCGCCGCCCCGGCAGCAACCTGCGTACTATCACCGAATACTTGCGGGCCGCCGATGTAAGCCCCGGACCCGACATGGCGGAGCATCTACCTTTCTCCCAACACCCCGACCCTGAGCCGGCACAAGACCCTCAGTCTCCCATCCACCATCCGGAGTCGCACACCTTCACCGCGCTGTCTACTCAGGCGTTGATGGGATTGGAGGCACAGAACGTATTTGTGCAACGGGCCATAGCCGAAGCCGAACTAGCCATGCACGAGGGGCTGTGGGATGCCGTCCTCGACTCGGCGCTCTCCGTTATTGAGTGGGACCCGGAGTATCTGCCGATACACATATTGATGGCCGACGTTTACCGCCGGCAGGGCAAAAATGATGAGGCCGGCGCCAAGTACCAGACGGTGATGGACACCTACATGGTCCGGCAGGACCCCGGCAGCGCAGCCGAGGTATGCCGCCGCCTGATGGAGTTGGAGCCGGACAACCCCAACCTGCAAAGTCGCCTGGGCTTGATGTTCCTGGAAGCCGGGCGCGTGGGCGATGCCGCAGAAGCCCTGCTTGTTGTGCCCGCCGGCCTCCACCGAGCCGGGGAAACCAAGCGTGCCCTAGAGGAAGCCGAGCTTCTCAAGGAGCAACTGCCCGACTCGGCGCAGGTTGCAATGGCGGTGGGAACCTACCTCATGGCGCTGGGACGCATGCCGGAAGCCCTCGCCGAGTTGAGCCGCGCCCTTCACCTGGACCCCGGCAACAATTCGGCCCTGGCTCGCCTGTATGTATTGCTCGCCTCGACGGGCGAACCTGCCGAATGGGACGCCCTCCAGAGCCTTATAGACCGCGCCTCCAAAGACCCCGCCGACAATCGCCTCTTTATGGAAGAACTGCATGCTGCCGTGCAGCGCGACCCCAGGCCCGGCATCTACTACGGCCTCTCTGTGCTCGCCGAGCGGGTGGGCTTGGCCGACATCGCCGCCGATGCCCTCGACGCCGGCCTCATGCAGTTGTCTCTCAGCGATACACAGGAGATCGGCGAGTGGTGGCTGCTGCTGGAAGCGCTTATGTCGCAATCCCGCGCCGACCTTGCCCTCAACGCCAAAGATTGGGGCATCGCCGCGCAGCTCTACAGCCGCGCCCTCAGCGCGATCAACTCGGTGGGTCTGGACGAAGAAGGGCACTCGAATATACCTTCGCCCCGACCTCAGTACAACTTCCTGCGCGTGGCCGATATGCCCCACCTCTACTACGGGCTGGCCGAGGCGCAGGCTTCGCAAAGCAACTGGGAAGCCGCAACAGAGGCCCTTGCCGCGCTCAAGCTGCTGATGCCCCACGACCCTTCGGTCTACAGCCGCCTGGCCGACATTTATTTCCGCATTGGCCGGCTTGGTCAGGCGTTGGCTGAACTGAACGAATTGCTTGTGTACCACCAGAAGAGTAACGACCATGAAAAAACGCTGGAAACCCTGGGCCACATGGCTCGCTTGGCTCCCAACAATGTGCCGGTGCGCCGCAAACTGGCCGATATGTACGTCAAGCTGGGGATGACCGATCACGGGCTGACCGAACTGAACACGTTGGCCGAGTTGCAACTGAAGGCCGGCCACCTCAAGGATGCTATGTCTACCTACCGTAAGGCTGCCGATATGCACTATACGCTGGGCCGCCATGAGGAGGCTTTGGAGATATACGGCAGGATTGTGCGTATTGCCCCACGCGACATAGACGCCCGCCAGCAACTTATCAACATGTACGTGCAGTCGGGTAAGGTGGCCGACGCTGTGAAGGGGGAGCGGGCGCTGGCCGAACTCTTTATCCAGGATGGCTACACCGAGGAAGCGATCTCGGCCTTGCACCAGTTGCTCGCCCTGTCGCCCGAAGATGTGCCCGCCCACCACAAGTTGGCTCAACAGCTGACTGCCCTGGGCAAGTACGGCGAGGCCGCCCGCCTGTACGGGCGTCTGGTGCGCCTCGAACCCAAGAACAGCCGCAATGCCGTCATGCAGACCGAGATGCAGCGCATGGCGAAAGAGGCCCAGGGCCATGCCGACGAGCAGCGCGAGCAAAAAGAGATGGCTGCTGTTTCGGGTAAACGAGGCAGGTAGGCAAGAGGGACGGTACTACAGCCGGAACTTGTGCTCTCCCACGCCTCAAAAAGCACGGGAGAGCCGGCATAGTTTATCTCGCATAACAGACATTCACGCTTGTGTCATACGCCCTCCCCGCAATTGCGGCTGTAGCACTAAGGAGGACGGAACCGAACGAGATCCCGAGGGATTGCACTAACCCTATTGAGTAGTTGTTAGGGCAAATTCCAAAGTCTCACTTATAGGCGCAGCCTGGCCTTTTGCCCATTCCGCTCTGAATCTTGTGAGTCCTAGGGACTTACGCAAAGAAAGTAGTACTCGGTCGTATTCAGCGGAGTCGGTAGGTTGGAGCACAGAGCCAAGAGTACTCAACAAAGTAGCGGCGGCCCCAAGTAGTCGCCCAGCGTTATATAGACCATCTGTATGTTCTAAACAGGATGCCTGCCCAATAAGAGATTCTGCGATACCTTGTTGGTCTCCCATTTCGTAAAACAAAGCCAACGCCTCAGTAAAGTGCTGGATACCCTGCTTGTACTCGTTGGTGTGTAACGCTACATACCCGAGGTTATGTAGCGCGGCAGCCATACCCATTTTGTAAAGCAAGCCCCTGGAGAGCAACAAACTCTGTTCATATAGAGCTTTAGCTGTTCTGTAATCATCTATAGTACGGGCTACCTCTCCCATGTTAACAAGCGCGCGGCTCGCAAGAAGATCGTGTTCGGACTCGTGTGCCAGCTTAAGGCTCTGTTCATATAGACTATAAGCTTGAGCATGATTGAGTTTGATTAGTTCAGCAAATCCGAGGTGGTTACTTGAGCTCGCTACACCCTGTACGTTAGCCAAGTTAGCGTACAATTCTGCACTCTTCGCCGCCAAAGCAGACATAAGTTCGTGATTGCCCTGGAGTTGGCATACCCAAGCAAGTTCGTCATAGGTTCGGGCTATTCCAGTGGTGTCCTCCGACTTAATATTAGGACTTTCGCTCAGGCACTGTAAAAAGCGGTGATGTGCGGATTACGCAGTTCAGCACGCAAGTAATCACTGAG
>JBBSIX010000200.1:0-6332 GCA_038231875.1 Chloroflexia bacterium
CGAAAGCGGGGGAAGGCTCCGGGTCGTTGAGTACTGCTCGCAACGTAGAGGCATGCTGCCCTTCCACGTCGTGTATCGAAGCTGCTGCGGCCAGGATCGCCTTGTCCTTGATTAGAGGGGCCGCGCCCAGGTAAGCGCCGGCTCCAACTTCCTCTACCGTCGCGAAGAACTGCACAAGCTCGCCTTCGCTCTTGAAGCTGGGGAAGTTATAGTTGGCTTGTGCGGCCACAGGGGTGCCGCCCAACTTGTTGATCGTATCGGTGATAGCCACTACGTGGGCATGCTCGTGGTCGCCGAACATGCGGAAGTAGTCGGCCACCTGGCCGGTCAACAGGCCGCTGCCGTTGGCTGCGCGATAAGCCGCGTCCTCAAGGTGCTCCAGGGTAAGGGCAAACTGCAAGATATCCATATCGCTGTTCAACGCTTGAGCGTGTGCGATCTGGAGACCCAGCAACTCGCCTTGAGACAGGCCGGCTCCAAAGAGCGCCGCCGCCCCTACTGCCGCCCCGGAACCCATGAGAAACTTGCGGCGAGAGATATTCCTGACGTTGCCCTCATCGTCGGGCAGGAAAAGATTGCTCATTCTACACTCCTCTCGAAAATTCGCTTAGAGATTTACTTAGTGGTTTAGGTAACATCCTCTGTGCGCTACTTCTTGAAGAAAGGCGCAACCTTATCCAGCACTTCTGCCGGGGTGAGGGGGGCAACAAAAGCATCGGGCACAGGGGTCTGACCCAGCAAGTAGCGGATCAGGGCTGTGTGCCGGCCTTCCACTTGCATGATGCTTGCGGCGGCGGCCAGAATGTCTTTGTTCTGGATGAAGCCTGCCGCGCCCAGGTATGCGCTTACGCCTACCTGCTCGACTGTGGCGAGCAAACCGAGTATCATTGCGCGGTCGGTGAGTTCGGGGAGGTTATACTCGCCCTTCTGCACCGGCGTGCCGCCCAGTTTGTTGATGGTGGCGGTCACAGCGTCTACGTGCGCCTGCTCGTGCTGGCCGAACAAGCTGACGTACTGCTGGTCTCTGCCTTGTAGTTTGCCGCTGTCCACAACGACCTTATAGAGTGTTGCCTCAAAGTGTTCTAGGGTAAGAGCGTAGTTGAGAACGTCAAGATCGTCTTTGAACGGTGCGTCCTGGGCAAAGGCGAGTCCTCCGCCCCTGCTCGCAGCCAACGCTACAGCGCTCAACATGGCCGCGCCCCCGAGGGCTGCTGCGCCTCTAGGGATTGCCGTATGACTCGTGCCTCCGTCGTTCTGCATTTCCATATGGTAAGCTCCTCTCTTTTGTGTTAGTCGAGGGCTTTCGCCCCCAACCGGCTGTGCGCCCCCAGCATGGGCATGCGCGTTATAGCAGTATACGCTTACAACAGCAGATTGGATTAAGAGTTTAGTTTGCCGGCCCTCCTCGGCCTGCATGCTTCCTCTTCGCCGCTGCGTATATGTTTGGGCGATACTGCCGGGCGACCTGTAACGGCCGCTTGTCTGTACCGGCTTATTATAGACTGGGTTTATATTTTTTACAATAGGGGGTTTCTGGTGATTACCCATGTCTCATGCTACGTATGCTACCGTGTCGGCCGGTGAGAACTACTATAGCTTGTCCTTCTGAGTCTGAATTGCGAAGCAAGAACTGAAGAATCAGCCGGTGGAGCATGATTCTAGGTGGTGTAATATCTGCTCTGTGTTATTCAGCACCGATTCATGTATATCCCAACTGTCATACAGGCGCACTGCGTCTTCAGTTCTTGGCTGTGCCAATTTAGGCTCCTCTGAAAATAGAGAAGGGTAGGGGCACGGCGCGCCGTGCCCCTACGGACGCGCACACTTTCACTGTCGGTTGTGGCATGAGGGACATGATTACTCAGAATGACGAGCTATAGTAGTTCTCGCCTGCAGGCAGAGTTATCAAGCACCGCGTAAGGTATGGGTAATCACCAGGGTGTTTGGCGTAAATGTTCACACTCGGGGTAGAAGGGTCATTCTAGGCAGTTAAAGCAAATGATGTGCGCCCGGCGCATATCATTTGCTTTCGCTTCTTATTCAGCTACATAAACTCTGCCAAGCTCTACGGCGTGGGTGTGGCTGTAGGCTGAGGAGCGTTGAGGCTCTCGAAGTTGGTGATGCCCGCGTCCTCGGCTACCTTGCGGAGCGGGTCGAAGAACGAGTCGGTCACAGGGGCCAGGTCGTCAATGGAGTAGAGGTCGAACAGCAGTCTGCGGCCTTCGGTGGTGTTAGTGGCCGCGAGCAGGCCGCCCTGTATTTGCTTGACGATAGCCGCGTCGAGGCCCTTGCGAGCCGACACGGTGTCGTTGGGTATCTGCTGGCTCTCGGCGATGATGCGTACCTTTTGGTAAACGTCCGTGAGCTTGCTTGCGACGATGGAGCGGGCGTCGGTGGGCAGGCCGGTGTTGGAGTCGAGCGGACCGCCGAAGACCGCGCCGCCGGCTACCTGGCCGTTGTACACAGCCGTCACCACTTTGTCGTGACCGCCGGCGAACAGCACGTTGTTGGCCCCGAAGTACTCCTCAGCGTTGGTTCCTTTGACCAGGCCTTGAGTCTTGAGGTAGGCAAACGGATATAGATAGCCGGATGCCGAAGCCGGGTCTACAAAGGCGAACTTCTTGCCCTTGAGGTCGGCCAGCGTCTTGACGCTTGGGTCGGCGGTGATGAAGACGCTCGGATAGGTGAGCGCACCCTTGCGAACCGTCACCAGCATCACCTGAGCGTCGTACTTTTGGTGGGCCAGGGCGTACTGGAACGGGGCGAGGAAGGCTACGTCCACGTTGCTCGAACCCATCGCCTCGATAACGGCAGCGTAGTTCGTGGGCACGCTGACCTTGAAGCTGTAGCCGGTGATCTTGGTGAGCAGTTTGCCCAGAGGCTCGCCGCTCGCCAGTATCTTGGTGCTGTTGGACGAAGGGGCGAAGGCCAGCTTGATCGGATTCTCAGGAGAACCGAGGTCGCCCGACTTGAGGCCCGTAACGGGCTTCACATCAGGATTGGGGAACGCTTCCTGGCCGGCGTTCTTGTAGCGCCAGTCGTAATAGTGTGCGCCGATGTTGCCCATCTGCACTTTGAAGCCTTCGGGCGCGTCGGGCACATAGGTGACTACGCGGCGCTCGAAAAGCTGAATAAGCGCGTCGGTCTGCTTGCCGGCGATCTTCACGTTGGCCCAATAAGGCTCGGAGATCGCGAAGCCTGTGGTGTAGAACCAGGGGTCCGACAGGCGGGCTTCCACCCTCTTGCCGTCGGGGCCGATCACCGGGCCGGTCTGGTTCAGGAAGTCCCACATTTTGTCGGCGATGTTGTGCTTGGTTTCCTCGTTGTACTGCTTGTACTTAACGCCGTACTTCTCTTTGGAGGCATCCTTGGTGACGATGCCGTACTTGTTCACGACATCTGTAACGCTCTTTCCGGTCATATCGGTCGCCGGGTGGTCGCCCAGGGGCGAGTTGGCGATCAGGCGGAAAGTTGCGTAGGTAGGGGCGTTGGAGTCGTCAATGTCGGAAGCCAGTGGGATATTGGCCGCATAGCGGGTCTGGTACTGGCTTTTGCCCACCTGCATCTTGCCTGAGATAAGCTCGACGGTGAGCAGGCCGTTGGTGACATAGAACTTGTCGTTCTTATCGGCCTTGGGGTCGTTGATCTCCATGCGGCTCTTGTCGAAATACTGCACCTTGCGTGTGCCGCCTTCACCTTCGGCATACGCCTCCATCTTTGTTTCCCCTGGGGTCGGCCCCCAGTAGAACGAACGCTTGATCGTGCCGTCGGCCACCAGCTTGTCGGTGCGGTTCCACACACTCTGGAAAGCCGGGTCTGCGAAATCGGCTGCCGCAGCCGGCGTGGTATGGTAAACAGCTACCATAGGCACTGCCAGGGCGAGCAACGAGGCCGCAGTTAGAACCTTTTTGGGGTTAGCCAAATCCTTCCTCCTTTTTGTGTTAACGACTACTAATCATCCACACGATTCTACACAGCAGTCCATTGACAGGACATACCGCGAATGATTATAAGCCAGGCGGCGGCTGTTTGCAAGTTGTTTTGCCCATTTTGCGGGCCGGTTTTTGCCAAACTACGACATTTGTCATGGATGAACTATTCTACAGCTTATGGCCTCAAGGAGAGGCTTGGGGATCGGGCCGCCACTGGTATTCTTCCAGGTTGACGGTGAAGTCGTCTCGCACCTCAACCCCTTCGGCTTCCAGCTCCTGCCTGTGCTGCCGGTTGCCTCCCCAGCCGTAAACCGGAGCCAGCCGCCCCCACCTGTTGACCACGCGCTGACAGGGCACGCGGGCCGAGGCGGGCGTGTGGTGCAGTACAGAGCCGACGGCGCGCGCAGCGAAGGGCGCGCTTAGATGTGCGGCGATCTGCCCGTATGTGACCACGCGCCCGGCGGGCACCGAGCGGACAAAGGCCCATACCCGCTCGCGAAACTCGCTTTCCGGTTCGATCTTTGGCTCAGGCATAAGGAAAATTGGGCTAGAGCAAACAAGCGCCATAGGCGCTTGTTTGCTCTTGGTTTACCGATTGCCGACGAGGTAGCCGGCCTGTTTACTTGACGTCGACCTTTGCGCCCTGCTCCTCGAGCTTGGCCTTGGCGGCGTTGGCGTCGTCCTTAGTCACGCCTGTCTTGACGGGCTGAGGGGCGGCCTCCACCAGGTCTTTGGCTTCCTTGAGGCCGAGGCCGGTAAGCTCGCGCACTACCTTGATAACCTGAATCTTGTTGGCGCCGAAATCGGTGAGCACCACATCGAACTCGGTCTGCTCCTCTTCGGGGGCGGCAGCGCCGGCGCCGTCGCCTGCTCCCGGCATCATACCGGGCATCATGCCGGGCATCATCATCGGAGCGGCTGCACTCACACCGAAGGTTTCTTCCATGTCTTTGACCAGTTGCGATAGCTCAAGCACGGTCATGTTTTTGATTGCGTCGAGAATTTCATCGCGGGAAAGTGTTGTTGCCATTGCTTATTCTTCTCCTTATGTTTTCAGTAGATGTCTGCTGGTTGTCCCTGGGGCGCATGCCCTTACGGTTGGTAAAGTAATAGGGTTCGAATGCTACTTACGGCATCACTCTATAGCGCTTAGGTGGCTTCTTCGGCAGTCGGTTCGGTGGCCTCTTCGGTTGCAGGCGGCTCGCTTGTGTATTCGGCTGCTGCTTCGGTGGCCGTCGTCTCTACTGCACCTTCGGTTGTCGCTTCGGAGGTTGGTAGCTCGGCTGTCGGCTCGGTGGCTGTCGTCTCTACTGCGCCTTCGGTTGCCGGTTCAGTTGTCGCTTCGGCTGTTGGTAGCTCGGCTGTCGGTTCGGTGGTCGTCGCCTCTATTGCTTCCTGGGCCGGCTCGCTGCCCTCGTTCATCTGGTCCACTCTCGCTTGCAGGACGTTGACGAAGCCGCGTATAGTATTGCTCAGCACGCTTACCAGATTGGACACGGGCGAGTTGAGCGAACCCATCATCTTGGCGATGTATTCCTCGCGGGTCAGAATCTTGGTGAGATCACCCACCTGGTCTGCGTTGAGAAATTGCTTGCCGAGTAGTCCGCCGCGTATAGTCAATATCCTTGAGGTGCGAACGAAGTCCTGGAGCACTTTGGCCGCCCCCGGAATGTCGTCGCCCACGAAAGCGATAGCGGTGGGGCCGTCGAGCAGGTCGCCGAGGGTCTCACGCCCGGCGCGGTTCGCCGCCAGAGTGGTAAGGCTGTTCTTGGTGATGTGGTACTCCACCCCTTTGTCGCGTAGCTGGCGGCGCAGGTTGTTGAGGTCCGACACCTTCAGGCCGCGATAATCGGTGAAGATCATCACCTCGCTGTTGTTGAACAGGTGTGCCAGTTCTTTGACCATTTCCTTTTTTCTTGCTGTCGGCATCTGTATTTCACCTCCTTCCTTCTCTTGTTCTTCCTCTTGTTCTTCAGGCTGTCGCCTGCACTGTAGAATCAAAAATGCCCCTACCTGGAGACATTGGAGGCACGGGGCTGCTATTGCAACTACACGGTTCAAACTCGCTTGCGGCCCGTTACGGCCTCTAAGAGGGTTTGCGGTCTCGCCTCGGCAGGCTGGTGTATTATGCATCGCCATTTGTGAAGAGGATGCGCCGGCTGTCTCTGGCTATTCGATTGTGCTGTCGGCTGTGACCGACGCTGCATTATACACGAGCGGGGCTGCAACGTCAAATTTTGTTGGGGAAGGTAACTGTTCGGGCTTGGGGGTGGCGCACTGTGGGCGGGTACGCCTTTCGGGGCGAAAAATAACTCTTTTGGTCTATATCTAAAATAGGGGCGCCGGCGTATGTTATAATAGACTGGCACGCGGCAATTAGTCAGCTAAGGAAGACTATGA
>JBBSIX010000201.1:0-6297 GCA_038231875.1 Chloroflexia bacterium
CAACCCCAACTGGTTACGCTCACTCCCACTACAGTTTGTCATTCTGAGGAATCATGGCCCTCATGCCACAACCGACAATGAAAATGTGCGCGTCCGTAGGGGCACGGCGCGCCGTGCCCCTACTGTGTTATTCCGCACCGCTTCATGTATAGACCGACTGTCATACAGGCGCACTGATTCCTCAGTACGTTCGGAATGACAAGGTGTAGTATGGAAGTACTTACCCGTCATGGCAGCATACGTAGGTTGAGATGTGGGTAATCACCAGTTATACAGCACTAGCCGGCGGCGGTGCGGATGTGGTAGAATCGCATGCACACAGGTACATGTACGCATGGGGAGCATAGGCGAATGCAGGCAGAAACAATCTTGGTAATTCCTTTCGCAGACGGGATCGGGGACTTCATTAACGTGCAGCCCCTCCTATCGGCGCTCAAGCGTTGCTTCCCCGATGCATCGTTTACGGTGGCGGCCTCGGAGCACGGCAACCTACTGGTCAACGATCCCACCGTCGAGGTGCTCAAGCCGTCGGGCTTCAACTACGAGCCGGGCCGCATGGCTATCGCTTTGCGACCCTTGCTGCCCCAGAGGCTCCTCGCCTGGATAGCGGGGCCGGCTTTTGACCGTGAGCTTGGGCCGTTCGACCTTGTGATAAACTTCTTCTACGCCTGGGAGCGCGGCATGGACTTCCGCAGCTACTGGACCCCCCAGGTTCCTGCCGTGCCCGGCGCTACCCATTCTCTCGACTTCCTGGCCGACGAAATCGAGCGGCAGTTGGAGATAACCATCACACACGAGCAGCGCCTGCCGCGTCTGCTGGTGCGCCCCTCAGCCACTTTGCACGCCTCGCGCTTCTGGTTGGAGCACGACCTTGAAGAGCGGCGCGTAGTGGCTCTTGTGCCTTCCACCAATATGGTGATAAAGCGGTGGACGCTCGACGGCTGGCTCGCTTTGGACGCTCACTTGCGCGAGATGGGTTGCCGCACGCTGCTGTTTTGCGACCGACCCGACGGAGCAATGGAGCGTGCTTTCGCGGCGGCCGGCTCCGAGGCTGTGCCGGTGTACCTCTCGCTCGACAATGTAGCCGGGCTGCTGGCTCGGTGCAGCCTTACGGTGGGCGTGGATACCGGCCTGCTCCACATGGCGGGGGCGCTCGATGTGCCCTGGGTGGGCCTGTTCGGGCCGACCAATCCGCAGGTGACGGGGCCTTACGACGCCGGCAAAGGGCTGGGGTTGGTCGCGCCCTTTGTGAAGGAGAGTTCGTGCGGAGGTTGCTGGAAGCACTTTAAGTACGAGGACGACAGCTGCCGCACCTTGCAGACCGGCTCGTGCATGGCCTATCTGTCTGAAGCCTCGGTGCTTGCGGCCTGCACACAAATGCTGAACAAGCCACGGCCCGCACCCGTACCGTTCGCCCCCACCTACGGCTATCCTTTGCAACCTGCGGGCCTGTTCGCGCCTGGGGTGGCTGCGGCCGGCGTATAAAGCCTCTTGAGGGAAACTTTATCCCTAGAGAGGTTCCTAACCTTCGGCTAGACCAGGCCGGCGCCGGTATTGAGGAGCGCCACCCGCTCGCCTCTTTTTATCCACCCTCCGCTTCGGAGGCGGCGCATTCAAGCCGGTTTAGCATGTAGCGGAGTCGGTGATTACGCCTCCATCCCTTTTTCGCCCATCCCCTCATTTATCAGCAAGTAGGCAGCCTCGGCGGGGTCGAGCTTGCGGGCCAGTAGTTGGTCAAGCAACTTACCCAACGTGCCGTTTTGCTCGACCTGCGAGAGCAGACGGCGCAGCACAAGGTCGCGGGCGCGCCCCAGCACCTCGGTTTCCAGGCGAACGCGGCGCTCTTTCTCCAACCTGCCCTCGGCCTCCAAATAGACCCTGTGCCGGCCGATAGCCTCGATCAGTTCGTCTACGCCCTGCCCCAGTATGGCCTGCGTTTTGACGATGGGCGGTATCCAGGCGTCTTGCGGCGAGGGGAGGAGGCGCATAGCGGTCTTGATCTGGTTTGCCAGACGGTCGGCCCCCTCGCGGTCGGCCTTGTTGATAACGAAGATGTCGGCTATCTCCATGACGCCTGCCTTGATCGCCTGCACGTCGTCACCCATGCCGGGAACCTCTATCAGCAGAGTGGTGTCGGCCAGTTCCGCTATCGAAACCTCATCCTGCCCCACACCCACCGTTTCGATGATAACGACGTCGCGCCCGGAGGCGTCCATCACACGGGCCACGTCCACCGTAGCCGCCGCCAGCCCACCAAGCTGCCCGCGCGAGGCCATAGAGCGAACAAACACCCCGGGGTCCTGGTAGAAGCCAAGCATCCGAATGCGGTCGCCCAGCAGCGCGCCCCCGCTGACCGCCGAGGTGGGGTCTACCGCCACCACGCCTACCGTTTTATATGCGCCCCTGTAAGCCTCAATCAGTTTGTTGACCAGGGTAGACTTGCCCGCGCCTGGCGGCCCCGTCACGCCGAGTATCCGGGCGCGCCCGGTGTGCGGCATCAACAGGCGCATCGCCTCTCGGTAGCCGGCCTGCCGGTTCTCCACGATAGTCATCAGCCGCGAGGCCGCCCCTCGGTCGCCGGAGAGCATCTTGCTTACCAGGGCTGCAACTGAGTTGTTGGTTTTAGAGCCTTGTGTCATGGGAAAAGTAGGGAAAGTGAAGTGTGGGTGTGTGTAAGTAGAGAGGCAACTCCAACTTACAGTTCGCCGTGTCTGGGTGTGACGTTTTCTCGCACAAACCGCACGGCCTCCTCCATTGGAGTGCCGGGGCCGAACACGCCTGCTACACCCATCTCTTTGAGGGTGGGGATATCCTCGTCGGGGATAATGCCTCCTGCGTAGACCAGTACGTCGGTGAGGCCGCGATTACGCAGTTCCTCCAGGATACGAGGGAAAAGGGCCATGTGCGCCCCCGACAGGATGGACAGGCCCACAGCGTCCACGTCCTCCTGCAAGGCAGCTTCGGCTATCATCTCCGGCGTTTGGTGGAGGCCGGTGTAGATCACCTCCATACCACCATCGCGAAGGGCGCGCGCTATGATTTTGGCCCCTCTATCGTGCCCATCCAGGCCCGGTTTGGCGATCAGCACGCGGATTTTGCGCTGCGTCTCCATGCTTCTTTGCTCCGAGTCGGTTGACGGCCCTGTCACCATGTTTCGCCTCCTGTCACCAATTTTATCCTGTATTGGTCCATATTACCCGAATTAGAGCGAGGCGTAAAGGTGAGGGGGTCTCATAAGTGTTCAGACTTAGGGTTGAGGAAATAGGCTCTCGGCCTATCAAGACCCACCGCCCCCGCTACGCTCATGCCCCTCCCACCCGTGGTAGGGGCGCTATTAAGAAGAGAAAGATGGGGGACACCCCCATGCCCCCGGCAGGGAGCTCCGCCCCTGCACCCCAAATCTGAACACTTACGGGGTGTCTGAACGCTTACGGCTTCCAGTGATTGCTCACATCTCAAAGTGCGATAGGCTACCTTGCGGGCGAGAGGGGCTAAGAATCAAAAGGGGGCGTTGCGCGCCCCCTTGCTGCCGAATAACTTTCACCCTATCGTCTACTGTCTGCTCGACCAGGTTTCTCCTGTTTCGGGGTTTCGCCATTCGTATTCCCACTGGTCGTAGCCCAGCAGCTTGACGGCCTGCTCACGGATTTCATCGGGCGACTGTGGACGCGACTTTTCGGCGCGGCCGGCGAGTCGAGCCAGGCTGTCGAGGTACCTGTTCAGCTTGTTGAGCGCTGCCTGAGCTTCCGGGTAGCTGGGGTGCAGGTCGCGCACGCCCAGAATACGCACTACTACATCTATCACCTGATGGAAGTACTCGGCGATACCGTAGTTGGCGCCTGCGGCGATGATATGCTGCCGCTCCTTGAAATTAGGCATCAGATAGCCGGGCATAGCAAAGTTCATCAGCACCTCGCACAGCGGCCAGACATAGTTGGGGTTGATCTCAAGATGGGCCTTGAGCGCCTCGCGATAGAAGGTGTAGTGCAGTGTTTCGTCTTTGGCGACGGTGCGGAGGATATTCGCCAGCACCGGGTCTTCGCTATCGGCGCGCCGGGCCACACTCACGTAGAACGCCTGGGTAGAAAGCTCCTGGACAGTAGTATAGGCCATCCCCTCGAACGGGGTGGCTTCGCCGGGCGTCCAGGCGTTGCGTACTACCTCTTTGCGGAGCTTGTGGAGGCGGTTGGGGTCGTCGTTGCGGGTGACGAGCAGATATGTCTCCAGGATGTTGGAATGCTGGTCCTCCTCGCTGGTCCAGGTACGCACAAAGTCCTGCAACACCTCCAGGGAGCCTGCGAATATCTCGGTGAGGCCGGTGGTGAACCAGGGCAGGTTTACCTCAGTCAGGAGGGCGGTTTCGACGGCCAGAGTAAGCTCCGGGGAGATGGTGGCCTGCGACGGGTGCCAGGGGTCGGTTTTGAAGTTGCGGCCTCGCTCCCAGGGGATGAGATCGTGGTAGCTCCAATCTATCCTGGCGGTGCGTTCCATATGGAGCTTGTACAATTCGCGCAGTTTGTTCTCCAGGCGCTGGTCTACGGCTGTTAATTTCATCTAACGGCTAATCTCCCATTCTTTTGTATGGCCGTTTCCGTCTGTAAACGGAAACAGCTGTTTGATGTTCCAAATAATTATAACAAATAGCAGCAAGTAGTAGACCCCCAATTTTGGGGCGGCCCCATTTTGCTCCCCTGGCACAAGTCATGCACATCTGAGATGTGCCCCTTTTTGACGGAGGGCTTTGAGACAACTGCTGTGAAAATAGGGGGTGCAGGGGTGGTTCTTGGGCGATGCCCAATTCATCCTGACGGGGGCACTGGGGGTGTCGCCCAGTACTCTCCCCCTTTTCATTCATACGCTGGTGGCAACCAGCCATGAAAAACTGCTCACAAGAGGTGTAACATGGTAAAGCGAAATGCGATCTTCGGCACGCTGGCCGGCGCGATGGCCGGGTTGGAAGCGTTCAACCGCCTGGTGGCCTTGCCGCCCTACAAAGTGAACCCTTCCCTGCCCACTACTCCCACTCTTTGGAAGTGGCGGTACGGCGACGTGGCTGTGTACGAGGCGGGCGACCCCGGCAATCCGCCGTTGCTGTTGCTGCACGGGCACAACGCCGCAGCGTCGGCTTTCGAGATGCGCTATCCGTTTGCCCTCCTCTCCGAGAGGTATCATGTGTATGCGCCCGACCTGCTGGGCTACGGCCTTTCCGACAGGCCGCCTATTGCGTACACTCCTCAACTTTACATGGAACTGATCGAAGATATTCTGCGCGAAGTGGTGCAGCGACCGTCGGCTGTGGCTGCATCTTCCCTCACATCGGCGCACGCCATCGAGGTAGCGGCCCGTGCGCCTGAGTGGATCACCGCCCTGGCGCTCTTTTGCCCAACAGGAATACGCAAGCTGACCCGGCAGTCAGCCGGGGGCAAGGCTGTTGAGGCCGTGCTGCGCCTGCCGGTGCTGGGCGAGGGGCTGTTCAACGCCCTGGCCTCCCACCCCAGCATCCGCTACTTTCTCCAGTCTCAGACTTATTACGATCCAACCTGCGTAACGGATGATATGGTAGACAGCTACTACAATGCTGCTCACGGCAAAGGCGCGCGGTATGCCCCTGCCGCTTTCGTGGGGGGCGGGCTGTACTGGGACGCCGGCGACGCCTGGACCCGCCTGTCCCAGCGCGCGCTGATCGTCTGGGGTCGCGAGGGCGGGTTCAGCCCCGTCAGCGATGCCGCCCCTTTCCTGGCTACAAATCCCGCCGCTCAGTTGCAGGTGATAGACAAAGCCGGCGTTCTCCCACACGACGAGCAGCCCGAACAGACGGCACAGGCTATCCTCACCTGGCTGCAAGCATAGAGAGCGAGTTACCCGTTGAGCGCCCTGTACAAGATACTCAACGCCGTTTCGGTTGCCCTCCACGTCGTAGGGCACGCAGTCCTGGGGGTCTTCTTCACCAATACACGGCTGGTAGGCTTGGAGATACCCAGGTACAAGCAGTTGCTTATCGTGGGCAATCTTACTCTCTGGCCGCTAGTTGGGGCTTTGCGTGCAGCTCTCGTGCGAGGTGGGCCGCAACGCTTTCTAGGGTCGTTGCTGCGCCCATTGTCCCTGGGTTGGCTGTAACGAGCTTTCTTCGTCTTGCTCGGGACGCGCTACCTGGCGCAGGAGGTGTACCGCCGCCTCCACCCTGCGCCCATGCCTGCTGAGATAGAGTGTACCCACGTCGAGGATGCCGACCTCACGGCTGCCGTGCTCCAGGCCGGGTGCCCCGACACCGTTTTCACTCGCCTGGCGCAGCGTGGG
>JBBSIX010000202.1:0-6242 GCA_038231875.1 Chloroflexia bacterium
GGGGGAGCGGCGGACACCTTGCCCCGCCCCTCGACGATACCTTTATCCACTTCCAGTACGCCCGCCAACTGGCCGCCAGCCACCCCTTCGAGTACAACACCGGCGACCCGCTCTCCTCCGGCGACAGCGCCTTTATCTACCCCTTCATCCTGGCCCCCGCCTACTTGCTGGGACTGGACGGGCAGAAACCGCTTATTTATGCCGACCTGCTTAACCTGGCGGCGCATATCCTGGCTGTTGTGCTGCTGTACAAGCTGGCCTTCCGACTGGGGGGTCGCCCGGTAGCCCTGTTGTCGGCGCTCCTCCTGTTGCTGGACGGCAGGCTCAACTATATTTTCCTCAGCGGCATGGAGACGGGCCTGTATACAGCCGGTTTGGTAGCATTCTTTTGGCTGTGGGTGCGTGGTGTGGAACGCGGACGGTTCGGGTGGTTGGCCGTTGTGGGCGCGTTTGTGGCCCTGCTCAGGCCGGAGGGGCACGTCCTGGTGTCGCTGGCCTGCATACTAACCGCCGTCTACCTGCTGCGCCGCCGCCCTCGCGCGCCCTTGTACAATTACCTGTGGCTCGCCCTGCCCGTTGTGGCCGGTCTCCTACCCTACGTCGCCAACCTGCTGATGACGGGCAACGCTCAGTTCAACACCGCCGCCGCCAAGTCAATCTGGTACGTGCCCTACAATCCGCTCTACGAAAACATCTCCCTAACAGCGGGGTGGGCGATAACTGTGATAAAGGACAGCTATCTGGGCCTTGAGATAGGTCGCTCACCCTTTCCCCTGCTTGGATTGCCGTTGGTGGCGCTGGGGGTGGGCCTGGCGTTTGCCGGGCGGCGCTACAGCTTCTTGCACCTGCTGATAGTTCTAACTGCCCTCGGAGGCGTTGCCCTGGCGCTGCTCCTGCCGCCCATACAGTTCAACCGCTACTACATGCCCTACGATCCCTTCCTCTTGCTCTATCTGTCGCTCGGCCTGGTGGGGCTGGTTAGATGGGCGGTTCGGGCGGCGAGGCGTGACGGCCTGGTGGTCAGGCCCGCCGGTTGGCGGCAGGGGTGGGCCTTTGCCTCGGCTGTGGCTGCTGTGGTCCTGTTGCTGCTGCCGCAGTTCGTGGGCTACTTCTTTGCGTTCGGCGACAGCACGCGCGATATTTACTACCAGCAGATGGTGTTCAGCGAGTGGATCAAGCAGAACACGCCTCCCGACGCTCGTATTGGGGTGAACGACACCGGCGCTCACAAGTACATCGGCGACCGCTACATAATAGACCTGATCGGCCTGACCTACAACAGTTTGAGAGGGGCCTACTTCGGCGGCTGGGGCACGGTCTACGACGTTTTGGCGGCCATGCCGGAGGGCGAGCGCCCCGGCTACTTGCTTATACACCCCAACGTGTTTCTTAACGGCATCAATGAGAGTGTGGCGGGCAGCTTCTTGACGCCGCTCTACTCGATACGGGTGCGTAACCCCATAATCACGGCGGGCGATACCGAAACGCTCTACAAGGTCAACTGGGAGTACGCCCTGCTGGACGCTGGCAAGCGGTACTTGCTCCACAAGGATGAGCAGCCTCTGGACATGCTCAATGTGGGCGACCTGGAGAGCGAGCGGGCACACGCATACAAGATGGCCGCCCGCCAGCCGTCGTTTTCCGAATCGAAATCTATACTGACCACCGCTTCCTATGAAGAAAAGGGATTCAGCATGTCGGAGAGTGGCCGCACGCACACTGGCTGGGAGCAGTTCACCGTGCGGAGCAAGCCGGGAGAGCCTCTCACCCTGGTGGCGCGCTCCAGGCTCAACCCCGACGACAGCCGGCAAGCCCTGGTTTGGGCCAATGGCAGGCAGGTCGGCGTCTGGCGGATGCTCAACGAACGAGGTGGTAGCTGGCAGGAGTACGAGTACACCATCCCCGCCGAATATGTCACCGGCGAACGGACGGTGGTACGCCTCGACGCAACGTTCGATCCCGGCGGGCCTGGCTTTACCAGCTATAGATACTGGGTGTTCGGGCGTTAGCAACTTTGCGTAAGCGTTCAGACTTGGGCTTTGCCCAATTCAGGCCCCTACGGCTTTTCCTTCCACCCCAAGTCTGAACGCTTACTTTCCTTCTGCTACTTGAGCTTTATCCCAAGATAGTTTATCATCTTCATGCGGGTCGCCTCTTTATACCTACCTTATGCAGCATGCAGCGCCTCGCCTTACCTTCTAACTGTTATCCTATGCCTTGTGCGTCACCCTCGGTTATCTGGAAGGAGCAGCGCCTAAATGGTACCTACAACGCAGTGGTACTTATACATTTTGCTCGTAGCGAGCATACTCATCTCGGTCGTTTGGGCCGCTTTCCGGGTCAACCAGCTTGTGCAGTTCGCCCTGCTGGGGGCCGATAACCACCGCCTCAACAACTGGGGAACCCGCTTCAAGATGCTTGGCCTCTACGTCTTCGGCCAGTTTCGTATGTACAGCCGCAAGACCTACTCTGTGGCCGGCATCGCCCACTTCCTCACCTTTTGGGGCTTCCTGGTGATCCAGGTCACCACCCTCGTGCTGTTCGCCCAGGGGTTGGCCCCCGGCCTGCACGTGCCTTTCCTCAACGACAATCCCGGCTGGCTCCTCTTTGTGGACCTGGTGCAGGTGCTTGTGCTGGCGGCCATGCTCAACTTCTTCTGGCGGCGGCTCGTCACCCGCCCTGAGCGGCTGACGAACAGCATAGGCGCGCTCGGCATCCTGGTGGCTATCTCAGTGCTGATGCTGTCGGCTCTCACCTTGCAGGGCATCCGCATCAACCTGGGCGACGAGCCTGCCCAGTGGCGGCCTTTTTCAACGCTGATGGGCAACATGCTTGCCGGCCTCAGCATAGACGCACAGCTTTTCATACATGGCCTGGCCTACTTTGTCCACCTTTTTATCGTGCTCGGCTTTCTGGTGTACGTGGTCTACTCCAAGCACCTGCATATCTTCTCCGCACCCCTCAACGTCTTTTTCTACGACCTCACGCCGAAGGGCGCGATGAAGCCGATCACCGACATCGAGGAGCGGATCGAGAACGAGCAAACGTTGGGTGTCGCCACGATAGAGGACTTGGGTTGGAAAGACCTGATGGACACCGTGACCTGCACCGAGTGCGGGCGTTGCCAGGATGCCTGCCCCGCCTGGCTCACCGACAAGCCCCTTTCGCCCAAAAAGTTGATCCTCGACTTACAAGAGCACTTCCTGGAGGCGGCCCCTGTAGAGATGCAAAAGAAGGAGCATCTCGGCCCGCTCCAGATGCTCGCGACTATGAAATTGGGCGGAGCCGAGCAAGACCCCGGCGCGCAAGCGGAGGAGTTACCGATGGTGGGCGGCTGGGTGATGGAGGAAACCCTCTGGTCGTGTACCACCTGCCGGGCCTGCATGGAGGCGTGCCCCGTCTTTATCGAGCATGTGCCCAAGATCACCGATATGCGCCGCTATCTGGTGATGCAAGAGAGTCGCTTCCCGCCCGAACTCGCTCGCCTGTTCCGCAACCTTGAGCAGAAGGGCAACCCCTGGGAGTTCTCCCCCAACCAGCGCGCAGACTGGGCCAAGGACCTCGACGTGCCCCAATTGAGCGACCTCGCAGCCCAGGCCGAATCCGAGGGCCGCCCCTTGTTCGCCGCGCCCCGCATAGTCGAGAAGGTCGAGCGCCAGGCGCTCTCTCACGGCAGCACCGCCTTCAAGGTCGAGGCCGAAACGGTAGGCCAAGCTCCGAGTGAGGCTCCTCTCCTCGAAGTGCTCTACTGGGTGGGCTGCCTCGGCTCGTTCGACGCCCGCAACCAGCGCATAGCGCAGGCGTTGGCGCAGATACTCACCGAGGCCGGGGTGCGCTTCGGCATATTAGGCAAAGAGGAAAGCTGCTGCGGCGACCCCGCACGCCGTCCGGGCAACGAGTACCTTTTCCAGATCATGGCCGAGGCCAACATCGAGGTGCTGAACACCTACGGCGTCAAGAAGATCATCACCGCCTGCCCCCACTGCTTTAATACGATCAAGAACGAGTACCCGCAGTTCGGCGGCGACTACGAAGTGGTGCATCACTCGGACTTCATAAACAATCTTATCAAGGAGGGCCGCGTCACCCTCGCCAACCGCGTCGAACAGGTCGTAACTTATCATGACCCCTGCTACCTGGGCCGCTACAACGACATCTACGATGCCCCGCGTGAGGTGCTCGAAGCGATACCGGGCGTGCAGTTGACCGAGATGCGGCGTACCCGCAACAATGCTCTGTGCTGCGGGGCGGGCGGCGGGCGCATGTGGATAGAGGAGCACAACGGGCGGCGTATGAACCAGAACCGTATGCAGGACGCCCTCGATACGGGCGCGCCCACGCTGGCCGCCGCCTGCCCCTTCTGCACCTCGATGTTCGAGGATGGCATCAAGGGCAAAGAGGCGGGCGACCAGATACGCCTGATGGACCTGGCCGAGTTGGTCTCCCTTTCGATGGCGCGCGACGGAAAGCCCGTAGGTAACGGCTCGACCCCCGCACCCGGTCCCGGCCCCACCACCAACGCCGACCCTCTCTCTACGGGTGGCGGCGTGGGCGACCCCGATTTGGAGGAGCCGCCCCACCTCGGCAACTGATTAAACTCTGGGTAGCATTTGTAAGTCCTTATATTATAATGCACGTTCTGAACAGATTTGGCTGTTGACGCGCCTGATAAGTACCAGGATCGCACACCTGGATGAGCACATTAATATGTCACCGCACGACACTCCGAACACCCTAAGCCCAGGTAGCTGTAAGCAGAAAAGCGGTGCATACAGAGCCAAGTTGCTCCTTTATGTGCTGCTTCTAAGCGCCATGATGCTGACGGCAGGGTGGCTGCGTATCTCAGGGTCCCACTGGGATCAGAACCAGTCTCTTCATCCGGATGAACCCTTTATCTTGTGGACCGCCATTGACCACGTTAAGCTCCCATCCAGCACTTCCCTCACGCAGTTGCTTGATGCGGAAAAAAGTCCTCTGAACCCACGCACAGCCGGCTATGGATTTCCTTACGGCTTGCTCCCTGTATATCTAACTAAACTGGTTTGTGGTACAGCCAACGCAGCTACCGGCGGGGCAGTTTGCACGAGCTACAGCGACTTACAACAAACCGGACGCATGCTTGCCGGTTTGTTCGACACTGTGACTACTCTGCTGGTCTGGGGCATAGCTGGCCTCTTATGGGGCCGCTGGTACGGCTTGGTGGCCGGCAGCTTTTATGCATTGGCAATCTTACCCATCCAGTTGGCTCACTTTCTTACTGCTGAACCGTTTATGACTACATTCATGACAGCGGTTCTTCTGTTTAGCCTACTCTTCTACAAGACTGCTAAACCGATAGTCCTCTTTGCTGCGGGTGTGTCGGCAGGTTTAGCTCTAGCCTGCAAGGTGAGCGCTGCGCCCATTCTGCTGGCGCCGTTCGTAGCCATCGTTGGGGCGGTGGCTTACAAACGGAGGCTAGACCGCTCTGGGAATGTGCCTCTTACCGTAAGCAGCCGCTTACTACTGGTAGTCAAACTGGGGCTGCTGGTGAGCCTTGGTACTTTCCTGGGGGTGCTTGGAGGCGATCCATATGCCATCTTGGGTGCTTCAACTTATTTCTTACAGATTAGAGAACAGTCGGAAGTGCAACAGGGCATTGTAGATGATTGGTTCACTCGCCGGTTCGTCAACACCCTTCCCGTGCTGTACTCTTGGTGGAACCTGATCCTGATAGGGATTGGACCTCTAGTTGGATTTGCCTCTACAGCAGGCTTGATCGCTACTCTCGGTCGTATCATCTCGAAGCTATGGAGCTACAAAAAGATAGGCGGCCAAAATGCCGAAGGCATGGCTGTCTCTGTAAACCCCATACAGCAGATGATGCCGGCAATTATAATCTTAAGCGGCTTTGCGAGCTACTTCCTTTCGATTGCCTTTTTGGAAGCCAAATGGGTGCGGTACTTGGCGCCTCTTGCACCCTATATCGGTATATTCGCGACTGCATTTGTCGTGCTGCTGTTTAGGAGTGTGGCCCAGCATCATTCACGACGAGGATGGACATATGCGACCTTGGGGCTGCTCCTTTGTTCTGCTTTAGTAGGCGCCGTTGCGTTCACATCAATTTTAGGACTTTCGCTTGAACCAAATCAGATAGCTATGATAAGGTACAAGCATGATAACAAAAAGGCAGTACATCGAGTATCTAATCAGCACACCGGCCAATTACACCTGCACCAACCTGGCAAAACACCTGCAAGGGGTGA
>JBBSIX010000203.1:0-6233 GCA_038231875.1 Chloroflexia bacterium
GCAGAGTCTCCCCGGCGACATGGGCGGTGTCCTGTACACCGATGGCTGCCATATGCTGGCCCTGGTAGTTCGCCTGCTGGGCGTGCCGCAGTCCGTGGTGGGCAGGATACTCAAGATCAGGGATGGGGCCGAGGTGGTGGCCGATATCTACAAAGAAAATACGCTGGCGGGGCTTGGGGGAGAGGCACGCCTGAGGCTCGGTGGCCAGTTATACGAAGACGCAGGAGCCGCTATCCTTCAATATCCTGATCTGCTGGCCACTTTTGACGTCACCGGCTGGGAAGCACACAATTGGGTTGAAGCGTGGAGCATTGAGCTTTTTGGTGCCGACGGCACACTTAAGGTATCGCTCGTTCCACCCGGCTACCGGCTATGGGTCAGGCGAGAGAGCGCGATGTACAGCAAGGGTTGGAATACGTGGGAGGGTATAGACACGGCGTCCGGTGCAGGGGCCTCGCTGGTAATCGATGAAAACTACAGGAACGAGTTGGCCGACATACTGTCAAGGCTACGCAACGACCTGGCACCCGACTACAGAGCGTTACGAGAGGGGCTGGAAGTAGTGCGCATTGCTGATGCTGTATACCGTACCGCCCGCGAGGCGCAATAGATCACGGGTCCGCATATCGAGAGGGGAAAAGAGAGGCGTAATATGCACAGCGTTCTTGTTCGGTTGGGAGAGGTGGGCATTATCCCGGTGATAAGCATAGAGGAGGTGCGCCACGCCTTGCCTCTTGCAAATGCGTTGCTGGAAGGAGATCTGCCGTGCGCCGAGATTACCCTCCGCACCCACGCAGGGCTAGGTGCCATTCGGAGCATTGCCGCGGAATTACCCGATGTGCTGGTTGGGGCCGGTACGGTTCTCACCGTCGACCAGGCCGAGCAAGCGGTGGCTGCGGGTGCTCAGTTTATCGTCTCGCCAGGCTTTGACTCTGACATCGTGGACTGGTGCCTGCAGCACGAAGTGCCGGTTGTGCCGGGTGCGATCACGCCTACGGAAATCAATATGGCCCTGAAGAAGGGACTGACTATACTGAAGTTCTTCCCGGCGCAGGCATACGGTGGCATAGCCACGCTCAAGGCGCTGGCAGACCCTTACAGCGGGGTAAAGTTCATCCCCACAGGAGGCGTTTCTCGTGATAATCTGCAGGACTATCTCCGTTCAGCAAACGTGCACGCGTGCGGGGGAAGCTGGATGGCGCCCGGCAAGTTGATAAACGAAGAGCAGTTCGGGCGGATCACACAACTGGCAGCAGAGGCGCGAACACTCGTAGGTCAGGCCAGGTTAGGGTGATTCGCGCCGCTCTCTGCCGTTAGTAGCCAAGGCTCGAACTGTCTGCCTGCTGAATGGGTATTTTGGTAGTGTTGCAACAACTTGGCAAGGTCTGAACTGAGCTTACCGCGCTTTAGTTGACACGCAGAAGACCAGATCTGCTGTAAAGCACAGAATTATCTGACGTAAAATCAGCGGCGCTTTTTGGCGTAGCACCCCAACACTAATTGTGAGTTGGCTGCTATCGCTTGGTCATCTGCCTGTACTGGCTACTTGGGTCATCCGACGCTGCTCAGGCACGGTGTCAAAGTTTCATTGCTCATGTCGGCGTCATGCGGCCCTCCTGTAATCGTGATGTAAGCCGCCCAACACCGGGAAGTCGATTACCTTTCCGCCCGTTGCGCTACCACCAAGTGACATTTCATGCACCGATGCTCCTGATGGTCCTGCGACTTGTGGGATGGCTTGACCGATACTCTGATGCGGGCGAGCCTCATTGTAGTATCGCACATACTCCTTGACCACTCGGTGCAAGTGCTTCTCGTTCAGGATTAGAATGTGATCCAGGCACTCTCGCCTGACGCTGCCCAGGAACCTCTCACAAAATGCGTTAGCTCTAGGCGTTTTGTACGGTGTGCGTAGGACTTCTATGCCGCTAACTTCTGCCACACGAGTGAAACTGGCTCCGAACTTGCTGTCATTGTCCCGGATCAAGAACCTAGGGGCTTGCCCAAATGGTGTCGCCTCTCGGAGTTGTTGGGTTACCCCAACATCAATAGGATGCCTAGTGACTCGGAAGTGGACCACCCGCCGAGACCCCAGCTCTATAATGAAGGAAATGAACACTGGTCGGAAGAAGAGGTCGTAGACTGGAAGGAAGTCGCATGCCCATACCTGGTGAGCGTGGTTATGCAGGAACGTGGACCAGGTCTGGTTCGACTTGCGCTCTGTAGGTTTCGATCTACGAGTATCTTGCATATATTTTTGAATAGTGCGCTTGGAAACTTTGATATTCAGCTTGAGTAGCTCTCCTCTTATGCGCTCGGCACCCCACAACCGGTTCTCGTGCGCCATCTGTTTGATCAACTCTATGGTCTCAGTTGGCAGCTTCGGGTTGTGGGGACCAGCTTTGGACTTTCTCTTCCAGAATAGGCGAAAGCCCTGACGATGCCAACGCAGTAAGGTGTCCGGCTGCACGATCAGTAGCGCGCTCTTCCACGCTCGGAGCTTGCTTGCCAACAGCACCAAGACAGCACGGTCCATGTTGCTGGGTTGAGGGTGCTTGACCTGGCGACGCAGAATAATGAGTTGCATTCGACCTCATAAAGTTTCCTTGTTAAGCATTTTCGACCACCAATTCGGTCTTACTCCTGCTAAGGTCAGAGAGAGCATCCAAGAACAGAGAACTACTGATTGGCTTCTTCCAAATCGATGCCCATATTGGTCTGGCAAGGCGAGGTATGAAACTGTAAAAGATATTGAATATGCAGTAAAATGCAGACAAAACGAAACAGGTCTCCTTCAGAAAGGGGTTCTAGAACATCGTAAGGAGATTGTAGCTTCTGAGGCACATCGTTAGCAATGAGAAGCAAGCAACAAGGGCGCATCCCAAGAGCACTGCTGCTCAGTGGCTGTCGATTTTACGCACGGATTACCCAAGTAGCCAGCACAGTGATTATGAGTTACGATTGATGCATAACCTACCAGGCAAAATTGACGAAGGAGAGAGGAGAAAGGCCATGACGCAGATTAGCCCAAGCTACCACCATAAGAGGATCGACACACAGGCGGATGTTGGCAAAGCAGATGCCTCCGGCGCTCCTGCCGGCCCCCCTGCACCCGGCAGGTGGCCGCCTCCGCTTGCCTCCACCACATGGCGTGTGTGGGTTGTCGTGGCGTGCTGCGCTCTCGGTCTGGCGATAGTAGCAACTTATGTCGTGGTGGGGGGCCGCTCTAAGGGCGAAGCGGCCTCGGCCGGCGGGGATGCCGGCCCTACACCGTCCACGGCTCCGCATGCTCCCGCTCCCATCATCAACAATTTCCTGGCCGCCCAGCATGCACTTGAGAGCGCCGGCGTACTGTACATGGCCTGGTCCCCCGATGGGCACACCCTTGCCACCGGACAGGGCAATAGTGTCGAACTGTGGGACACACGAGGCGGGCAACTGCTGCACAGCGTGGACGTGTATGCGGTGAGTAGCCTCACATGGTCGCCCGACGCCGGCCTGACCGCCGTCGGGGACAGCGGCAATTCCATCAGAGTGCTCGATGTCGGCACAGGGAACGAGTTGCACCCCAGGCCGCGCAACATGGCGGCAACCCCTAATGAGGACGCGGTCTGGTCGCCCGACGGTAAGCTGATAGCCTCTCGCTTCGTGGACCAAGCCCAACCTCAGCAGCCCCAGGGTACGCCTATGCCTCCGGCTCCTATGCCTATCAGCTATGGGGCCGTCCGGCTGTGGGATCCAAGATCGGGCGGCACAGTGCGGGTCATCAGGATGCCCCACAAGCCTGAGTGGGACCCTGGAATGGGGTCGTTGCCGACACTCCAGGTCGCTTGGTCCTTGGATGGACGCTACCTGGCTACATTCTCGCAGTACGCAGATGTTCGCGTGTGGGACCCCGCCACAGGCAACCTGTTACACTCTTTCGCTTTACAGGGGATAAGCCCCTATGACGAAATCAAGCCTGAGATCGTCTGGCAACCCGGCGGTCACACTCTGGCGGCCATTGCGGGCCGCACCGTTGAATTGTGGGACGCCGATACCGGCGCTCACCTGCGCTCGCTGCCCGACGCGCCGCCTCCTCCCCCTCTTGTACCCACAGCCATCCCCACAGTGCCCGACCCACTTCACCCTGCGCCCACCCAGGTTCCTCCAGCGGTGCCCACCAACGCGCAGGGCCTGCCGATCACGCCGCCGCCCATGCCTACTTATCCTTCACCGACCCCAACACCTACTTACATCTATAAGGACCAGGGCTACCGCGCAGTAAGGGGAATAGCGTGGTCACCGGACGGGCGTACCCTTGCCTCTTTCGACGAGCGCTATGTACGGCTGTGGGATGCAGCCACGGGCGCGCAGTTGCACAGGATGCGAACAGACTCCCTGCTGCTGAAAGTTGCCTGGTCGCCGGACGGCGCCTCCCTTGCCACATTGGACGGCGAAATCTCAAAAGCGCCCTCCATCTACACTTTTTACGTCAACCAGCAACCCGCCTTTTATGACGGCACTCTGCGGCTGTGGGACGCCGCTACGGGCAAGCAGCTGCAAGCTGTTGCTCCGGGGCAGGTGAGCGATTTCGAGTGGCCCCCCGACGGGGGCAGCATCGCTGTGCGTACCGGCAATTCGGCCTCTATCTGGAGCACGAGTGGAGGACAAGCAAGTGGTAGCTCCGGCCTCCCCTCTACCCTTACCCCTTCACAGAGCCGCTCTGCGACCCCACAGGTCTCATTAACATCACTAGTCCCAACGCCTCAGCCGGTCTGCGGCTCATGGAGCGTGGAGCCTATGCCTCCTCTGAACGGGGTTGAGAGCGAGCTCAGGTCTATCTCGGTGTTCGGCGCTGAGGCGTGGGCTGTGGGCTACAGCAGCAACAGCAAACGAGACCGGGCAACGCAGCAGGTACGGGATGCGAGATCGCTCATCGTACATCGGAGGGGAGCAACGGGCGCATGGGAGCAGATGGCTGTCCCCGGCATCGGCAACGGCGATAACGTGTTGAACGGAGTGTCGGTTATCGCACAAGGGGCGCCCGGTAGCGATGTGTGGGCTGTAGGCTACTATGCAGGCCCCAACTCGGAGCGGAGGGCGCTTACGCTCCATTGGGACGGTCAGAGTTGGCGGCAATCGGCCATCCCCGATTTGGAGGGGGTGGACGGCAGCTTGAACGCCGTGTCGGGAAGCTCCGGCAGCGATGTGTGGGCTGTGGGTACGCTGGGAGGCAGCCATACGCTCGTCTTGCATTGGGACGGCGCCAAGTGGTCGCGCGTGCCAAGCCCCAGTCCCGGCATAGACCTGAACGAGTTGACCTCGGTGCATGCGAAGGCTCCGGGCGAGGTGTGGGCCGCCGGCAAGTACCTTTACCGCGCCGTGCCTATAGGCGCCCCACAGGGAGAGCCTCTGGTACTACGCTGGGACGGCACGGTACCCGCTGGGGTATGGAAACCGCTGCCTGTCCAGTTCGAGGGCACCTACGTCAATGCGGTAGCGGTTGCCCCCAACGGCGAAGGCTGGCTGGCCGGGGGCTACGCGGGCGAGGGGGGAGGCGCCGGCGCGCTCTCTCGGTTGAGGAACGACAGAGCGGAGAGCGTACCCCTGCCACAACTCGGCCGGCTGGATGCACAAGGCCAATCGGACGTGCCCGAGAGCAGCCTGAACGGAGTAGCGGCATCGGCAAGCGACAACGCCTGGGCCGTTGGGGATTTCAGTACCCAGGGCACTTCTTCAGACCAGCACTGGCAGGGTCACACGCTCACACTCCACTGGGACGGCACAACCTGGGGCCGGGTGCCCAGTCCCGACGGAGGCACAGAAGGGAGCGCTCTCAACGCGGTCGATGTTTCAGGTGTCTCAGGCGGCGGCATATGGGCGGTCGGGCGTTCCGGGGCTTACGAATCACCACAGGCCCTGATCTTGCGCTTCGACGGCCCGTGGTGCGCTTCGCCAGGCGCCACATCTACACCAACCGGGGGCCGCTTGCCCACCGCCGGCATAGCGAAATCTCCTGCTCCATCAACTCCCCCTAACCCGCCGCAACAGGGCTGCGCCCCTGCCTGGCGCGCCGTGCCGGACGACGATGCCGGACCGCTCAGTTCGATGGCTGTACTCCCCACTTTGGGCGCAGTAGAGCCTGCGTGGGCGGTGGGCAGAACCAACGGTATTCCTGCCCGCACGCTCATCAAGCGCTGGGACGGCGCTCGCTGGGTCCAGGCGCCCAGTCCCAGCGTCGGGTTCTACGA
>JBBSIX010000204.1:0-6217 GCA_038231875.1 Chloroflexia bacterium
GAGCCGAATGGAGGTCAAACCCGCCCCACTCCGGGTGCGCCTCGTTTGTGTAGACGCGGATGGAGGAGCCGGGTTGCAACGTAAAGCTGTCCCACTTGTACAGGTCCGCGCCGGTATCGTCCTGCAACGTCCAATCGGTTATGTCAACCGGCTCGCTGCCTCCGTTGCTGATCTCCACATACTCGTCCGGCTCAGTGGACCCCTTGCCGTCGGCGAAAACCTTTGTAATCTGCACGGTCTTATTGTCCTGCACGTTAGGGTTTGCGTTCGGGGGCATAGTGGCCGGCTCTTCAGGGGTAACGGGCGGGGCGGTCTGGGCCGCTGCCGATGCGGAGTTCACCCCTGTGGAGCCGCCGTCGAGGGGTTGCCAACGGCCCCCTGAGAAGGTCTCCACCTGCATAACAGGGTGTATCTCCCAGATAGTAGCGCGGGTTTTGCCTATCTGATCGGGGTGCTCCGGGTCCATCATCAACCAACCGCTGATGCGTACCTTTTCGTGCCGCGAAACGATGCTACTCATGCGGCTCAAGCTCCAGGCCTGGTGGTAGACGCGCACGCGGGGCGTTATCTCGACCACCAGTGCGTTTTCGCGACCACTGTTCGGACTGTCGGCGAGCCACATATGGTAGTCCACCTGGTCTACGGCGTGGCAGTTGCAAGACTCCGGGCTTTGCTTTTTAGCTGACACCAGGTAGCCTTCCACCGTCACCGGCGCGCCCTCCTGCTCGGCTATCGCCTGGGCGTCGCTGCTCGACCAGCGCGCATGCGACTGCCTCTCTATGCTCTTGGGCCAACTGAGGGCGACCAGGGCCTCCAGGGTGGTGGGCTGCCACCGGCTCTCGTCAATACGGTTCTTGAGCGTGTTGAGCACAGGGTCGCCCCCATCGCCCGAAGGCGGGCAGCCGTTGAAATCCGTGGCTACCAGCTTTGGCTTGCCCACCTCCTGCAAAGGTTGGCCGGACCCTGCCGTCTGCCCCGGTTCGCCTCGGTTGACCCGCGTGGCTGCGTACACCACTACGGCTACAATAACGAGGATAACCAGCAGGAAAATAATTTGGTTACGGCGCAAATTAACCCCTCTTGATGTTGGAATGAGTCTCAGCCAAGATAAGCCTTCCGTACCCTGGGATCGTCCAGGAGGTCGGCGGCGGGGCCGGAGATCGTTATGCAGCCAGCCTCGATGACGTAGCCGTAATCGGCATTTTGTAGGGCAAGGGTAGCGTTCTGCTCCACCAGCAGGATAGTCACACCCTCCATGTGCAGATTGCGAATAATAGTGAATATCTCGCGCACGATCATAGGGGCAAGGCCCAGGCTCGGCTCGTCGAGGAGGAGCAGTCGTGGGCGGCTCATCAGGGCGCGGGCGATGGCAAGCATCTGCTGCTCGCCGCCTGAGAGGGTGCCGGCGAGTTGGTTGCGCCGCTCGGCCAGGCGCGGGAAAGCCTCGAACTGCCTCTGTATGTCCCCGGCGATGGCCTGGCGATCCCGCCGCCAGTACGCCCCCAACTCCAAATTGCTGAGTACGCTCTGCCGAGCCAGCATCCTGCGCCCTTCCGGGCACTGGGCGATACCCATACGCACAACCTGATGAGGCATAGAGCGGGTAATATCCTTGCCGTCGTATATTATCTGCCCGGTGCGAGGCTTGAGCAGGCGAGAGATAGTTCGCAGCGTGGTGCTCTTGCCCGCACCGTTGGCCCCGATGAGCGTGACCACCTCGCCCGGATAAACGGCCAGGGCGATCCCTACCAAAGCCTGGATGCCCCCGTAGTTCACCGAAAGGTCGCGTATATCGAGCAGGGGCGTGCCTCCCCCGGCCCTACGGCTCTCTTGTGTCGCATTGTCTGTCATAGGTTCAAGGCTATTCACTTCCCAGGTACGCCTCTATGACCGCAGGGTCGTTCTGCACTTTGGCAGGGTCGCCCAGGGCGATCAGTTCGCCAAAGTTGAGCACGGCTATACGGTCGCACAGGCCCATCACCAGAGGCACATGGTGCTCGATCAGCAGCACCGTGAGATTGAGGCTGAGGCGTATCTCGCGGATAAAATCGCTCAACTCCAGCTTTTCATTGTGGTTCATACCGGCGGCAGGCTCGTCCAGCAGCAGCAATTGCGGCTCAAGAGCCAGTGCGCGGGCGATCTCCAGGCGGCGCTGGTCGCCATAGGCGAAATTGCGCGCAATTTCATCGGCCCGGTTCGTCAGGCCGACCATGTGCAGCAAGTCGTGTGCCTTGCGGCGGGTGGCGCGCTCCTCCTGGGGCGAGGGCGGCAACCCAAACACCCCGGCGATTATGCCGCTATGGGTATGCACATGCTGGGCGATCATCACATTCTCAAGGGCCGTCAGGTTGCTGAAAAGGCGAATGTTCTGGAAGGTGCGGGCTATTCCCAATGCGGCGATCCGGTGGGGGCGCATGTGGATTATATCTTCACCTCTGTAGAGCAAATGGCCGCTTGAGGCCGGGATGAGGCCGGTGATCACGTTAAACAGGGTGGTCTTGCCCGCGCCGTTAGGCCCTATCAAGCCGAATATCTCGCCCGGCTGCACGCTGAAGCTGACCTGGTTCACGGCCACCAGCCCACCGAAGCGGCGGGTAACATCCCGCACCTCAAGCACGCAAACAAGGTAAGCCGAGCCGTCTGCAAGGGCCGCGCCGGGTTGCACGCTCACGCCGGGTTCTCCTTCTGCGCCGCCTCTACCGTCTCTACCGTCTCTGCCGGTTCGGTTCGGGCTGCGGGGGGAGATGCCTTGCGCCGCCGAAACATCCGGGGGGTGACGACGCCCTGGGGCAAGAACACCGTGCCCACCACTATCAAGAAGCCGAAGATAATCAGCCGCCCGTCCTTCATAAACTGCGCCACCCAGTCGGGCAGGCTGCCGTTGCCCGAAGCCGCACGGAGCAGTTCGGGCAGCGCGGTCAGCGCCATACCTCCCACCACAGGGCCGAGAAAGGTGCGCGAGCCGCCGATCAGCACAAAAGCCAGGTACACGATACTGGCGTCGAATGTGCCTTGCCGGGCGTTCCAGGTGTTCAGGAAGTGCGCGCTCACCGCGCCGACCACCCCGGCCAGCACCGCGCCCATTGTGAAAGAGAGCACTTTGTTGTAAGTAGGGTCTATGCCCATCGCCCCTGACGCAAGCTCGTCCTCGCGGATGGCGATAAAGGCTCTGCCCACCCGTATACGCTCCAGCCGGTACAGAAAGAGCATCGTCAAGACGAGCAGGGGGGCCGCTATCCACATGTACTCGATTTGCGTCTTGAACGGCTGCGGCACGCCGAAGATGCCCACCGCCCCGCCCGTGATCTCCAGGTTGAGGGCCAACACACGTATGATCTCGATAAAGGCGATGGTGGCAAGGGCCAGGTAGATACCGCGCAGGCGCAGGGCCGGAACCCCCACCACTACCGCCACCACCGCCGACACCAGCCCCGCTACCAGCATCTCAAGGAGCACCAGAGGCACGGGAAACAGCGGCCCTGCGTTTGTAAACACCTTGGTGGACAGGCCGGCGGCGATATAGCCGCCCAACGCATAGAAGCCTGGGCTGGCGAGCGACAACTGCCCCGACATCAGAGGCAGATACAGGGAAAGTCCCAGCAGGGCCGCAAATACCATCGAGACGAGCAGGAAGCCGTAAGTAGAGAAAAATGCTTCCATGAGGGGTTAGACTTTCTGAATAACCGTGCGGCCCAACAAGCCGCGCGGCCTGATCAGCAGGATGATAAAGAGGAGGGCGAAAGCTGCCGCATCCTTGTAGCCGGAGTACTCGGCAGGCACGAACGCTTCGGCCAACCCGATCACCAGGCCGCCCACCACCGCGCCCGGAATGTCGCCCAGCCCGCCAAGCACGATCACCGCCAGTCCCTTGAGGCCGAACGAGATGCCGAAGTATGGCCCGGCTATCGTCACGCTGGAACCGACGAGCGTGCCCGCCAGCCCTCCCAGGAAGCCGCTCAGGAAAAAGGTGAGCAGGATATAGAAGTCGGTGTTGATGCCGAGCAGACTGGCGGTGACGGCATCCTCGGCCACCGCACGCAGCGCTTTGCCGAAGCGGGTGTAGTTGATCGCGAAGGTGAGCGCCGCCAGGATGACCACCGACACCGCAAAGATCACCACCTGTACGCTACGCACCGGGATAGGGTTATCAGGCGTGCCGAAGTTGATGGCGGGGGGCAAAGTGCCGTAGGCGTTGGCCGGGAACGAGTACGGCTCGGCTCCCACCATGTACTGTATCAGATTGGTTATCAGGATCGCCACGCCCAGGCTGGAAACCAGCGTCAGCAAGGGGTCGGCTCCCCGCGCACGCAAGGGGCGGAACGCCAACCGCTCTATCACCACCGCTACAACCCCCGCCAGTACGCTGCCCAACAGCAGGGCAGCCACAAACGACAGGTGTATGGGCAGAGATTTGTTGGCGAGCAGGCCGTTGAAGCCTACCACCCCGCCCATCAGGGCGTATGTGAAGTAGGCCCCCAGCGTAAAGACCGCCGCATGGGAGAAATTGATGATACCCAGGATGGAAAAAACCAGCGTGTAGCCCAGCGCAAAGATAGCATACACGCTGCCGATAGACAACCCGTTCAACAGTTGTTGAAAGAATTCGGTGAAACTCATAGGCCGACCCGGAGTGCGGAGAGCGCGCTGTGGAGTTCGGAATGCACCCGGCAGCACACTCCGAACTCCACAGCCTCGATGCTACTTGATGAACTTGAACTTGCCGGTGGTGCCGTCGGGGTTCATCTCGATCTGCGCCACATAGAACTTGCTCTGGTTAAGCTCCCCTTCGGGTGTGAAGGAGATTTGGCCCAGAGGCGTATCATAAGTGCCGGACAATATCTCCTTGTTGAGGGCTGTGCGAAGCTCGCTGAGTTGCATGCCGCTCAGGGGGGTCTTTTTGTCCAATGCACGCAGCGCTTCCACGAACACCTGCACGCCGGTAAACGCCTGGGCGTTGAACTGCGAAGGTGCGGTCTGCTGCTTGGCCTTCATCGCCTCTTTGAAGGCGTTGTTTATATCGGTGTTGGCTTCGGGGCTGTATGCCTGGGCGATGATGATGCCGTCGCACTGGGCCTTGCACACCGCGAACACCTTGGTGGTGTTGAGGCCGTTGCCGCCGATGATCAGGCCCTTGTAGCCCAGGTCGCGCAGCTGCTTGACCAGGTTGCCGCCGTCGGCTGCCAGGCCGGAGACAATAGCCAGGTCGGGTTTGGCGTTGAGCACCGCGGTAGCCTGAGTGGTGAAGTCGGTGTCCTTCGTCGAGAAGGTCTGCACGGTCACAAGGTCCAGGCCCTTGTCTTTTACCGTCTGCTGGAAGGTGCCGGTTTCGGACTTGCTGAAGGCATCGTCCTGAGCATACAGCACTGCGACTTTCTTAATGTTGGGGTTTTGCTCCAGAGCCGCGTCAACAGCGTTGGGGGCCACTACCGCTACCGGGGCCGATACGCGGGCCACATACTGGCCGATCTGCGGGATGCCCTTGGCGGTATTGGAGGGGCCGAGCACCGGCACGCCCGCGCGGTCCGCTATCGGGTCGGCGCTGAACGCCTGCTGCGAAAGGGTGGGGCCAACGATGCCGACCACGTTATCCTGGTTGATCAAGGTCTGGAAAGCATTGATGGCGCCCGCCTCGTCGCCGCCCGTGTCCTGGAACATCAACTTGATCGGCCTGCCGTTGATCCCGCCCCGGTCGTTGAAGAAGGTCTCGGCAACCTGTGCGCCGGTAACTTCTTCCTGGCCGAGCAGGGCCACCGGACCGGTCTGCGCCAGGGCGATGCCCAGGGGAACAGCCTCGCCGGAGGTGGGTGTGTTGACCATGCCGCCGACCATAGCGGTAGTAGGGGTCTCCCCCATCATGGCTGTAGTGGCGGTTTCGCCGGCCATGGCGGTTGTTGTGGGTGTATTGTCCACCGCAGCCGGGGCTGTGGTAGGGGTCTCGTCAACCATGGCTGGGGGCGCCGTATTGGTTGGCACTTCCGTTGGTGTGGTTGTCCCGCCACACGCAGAAAGCAGCATAGCGAAGAACAATAATATGGGTAGAACGGACCGTCTCATTAGATTTCCTCCTTTAGAAGTTGTCATGCGAAAGCGAGTGCTTTTTAGCCCGGCTCGCGTGTAGAGAAGTATAGCACCGGCACAAAGGCGATGTCAACGACTTTTTATCCGGTGATTACCCATATCTCAAGCTATGTATGTACCGTGCCGGCAGGCGAGGAAA
>JBBSIX010000205.1:0-6215 GCA_038231875.1 Chloroflexia bacterium
AGCGATGAAGGGGGTGGAAGCGCAACTCACGCGGCACGCAACACTGGGCAAATGGTTTCTCGACATCGCTCCTGCAACAGCCCCTTCGTTGGCTAAGTAATTTGTCGAGAGTCCCTAACATTCGGGCCGCAGAAAGCACGGAACAACGAACGATAGCAGCACGGTTGAAAGCAACGCTAGGGCCTCCAATATGTGCCCACCACCCAGGCCGCCACGTATCCAACCAACAGCAGGCTGCCGAACTGCATATGCAGGCGGGCGGTCTGCCGCTATGCGCGGAGGACGCACAGAGACCCTTACGGGTCTTTTTGCCGGCAAGCTGAATCTTCCCTCCTAAGCCGGCTACTCGTGTGACCGCTCTTTGGCAGCCCCCTAACCAGGATAAAAAGCCTTTGCGCTCTCGCGTCTTTGCCTCCTTCGTGTTTAGCGTCGCTCTGTTGAGGCAGAGCGGAACCCATAAAAACCCTCGCGTCTTCGCATCTTTCCATCGTCTTGTTTGCCGCAGATGTCAGGTTGTCGTTATAATAGCACGTGTCTCGAAGCAAACATACCAGACCGCAAGCTATTCTTGCGGCCGCCCGCGTCAGAGCGCCCTATGAGCCTCGCGGGCGCAGCGACCTGAGCGTTATCCGCTCCGCTACTCGCACCCTCAAGGAGATTGGCGTTATGCCTACGGCTGTCCCCTCTCCCCAGGAGCGCGTCGAGGCTGTGCCGTTGCCTCGCATAGTTACGAACAGACCCGGAATGGGTTACTTTCACCCGGCGATAGCCGTAGACATCTCTCGCGTTCTCTCTTTCTTCGGCGAGCGGTACACTTATGGAGTGCGTCGGATTAGGCTAATGCAGGTAGCCAACATCCCGTCTGCCGGCATGCTCTTGTTTGGGAGACTACTTGTTCCCGGCACGGTTATCTTGTATGCACAAGCGCTTCCTCCCTGGGTATTGTTGGGGCGTCTGGGCCAGAAAGATGAGGCGAAGCTACAGCGTGCCGGAGCCGTAATAGAATTATGGGGCGACGGCAGCCAAACAGTAGTGCATTGGCCCGGCGAAACGCTCGCTCAGTTCATGCTGTTCGACGTGCTTATGCACGAACTCGCACACCACATGATGCAACAGTACAAAGGCAAGCGGACAGTACGTATCGCCAGGACGAAGGACCACGAGGCGTTTGCCGATAGGTTTGCCCTGGATTGCCGCCGTAACTACATCGCAGCCCTGGAGAGTGATGGATAAAGCCGCTATCACCCTGGTCGGCGACGGTATTGAGAATCCCTGGAACGCCCAGACGATGCTGGATGCGGCTGTGATGTTCGACACTGCTTGCGTGTTTCGGGATCGTGGGAAATTGGCCCAAACGTGGCTGGAAGAAACACCCGCCGAAAGCCGCCCGAAGTTTATCTCGTGTAGCGAGCTTGCTCACGATTATTCTCCTATTGTGGCGTTCGACAATCTGGAGGGAGCCTCTGATGTGTACGGCTTCCGGCTCACGGGCGGGCCGCAACCTGCGGTGGTGGTCGGCAACGAGCGGCGTGGCCTTTCGCACGACATCGAGGCAATCGCCGGCTACCGGGTGCAGATACCGATGTTTGTGCGCCAACCCAACTGTTTGAACGTTGCTGCTGCATCGGCTGTGGCCCTCTACTACCTTTCGCGAGGCGGTGGGGCTGGGCTGCAAATGGTTGCTCACCCTGCCAAACGCCGTCCCGAATTGATGATGTTGGGAGTGCAGAGCCACGTCGAACTTGGCAGTGCAATCAGGTCTGCGGGAGCCTTCGGTTGGAAGCGGGTACTGTTGGAAGATCGTATGAAAGCCTGGTTCGGGGTGGACAGGGGACTGAAAGCAGAGGGGCGAGCGGCTGCGCGTATGCCGCGCAATCCGATCCGTCTGGTGTCGGCCTCACAAAGCAGCCGCTACGCCTTCAACGAGGTGTGTATAGTAACGACCAAGCACGTGGGCAAGCCAATACACAAGGCGAACCTGGCTGGAGGTACTCAGCAACTCGTTGCTATACCGGACGAGAGTGTGGTGGATATAGATGCGGAAGACTGGAGCCATCTTGGAAAAGAGGTGAGGTTTATCCATCTCGACCTGCCAACTACCGCCTTCGTCTATCACTACCGCCTGACGGCAACTATCGCCCTGGCCGAGATAGCTCGGCAGGTGGGGCAGCGGACGCGGCCTTCGAGGGCCGGGTCACGTCGTGAACCGTTCTACGATAGCTCCATCATCCTACAGGACCAAATAGCCGGAGAGACTATCTTTCTCGATGAGTTGGAATGTTACTAAGGCAGTGTATTCTTGAAAGGGAGCAAAACAGAAAAAAGCCTTTGCGCCCTTGGCATCTTTGCATCCTTCGTGCTTTTACCGGCGCAACTAAGGTAACGCTACGGCCTCCAATATGTGCCCACCACCCAGGCCGCCACGTATCCCACCAACAGCAGGCTGCCGAACTGCATATGCAGGCGGGCGGTCTGCCGCAGAACGGGGTGCAAGGCCGCAGCTTCGGTTTCGGAGGCGACGATGCGGACCAGGCGCACGGCTGTGGGTAGGGTGGCTGCGCTGATTAAGGCGAGCCAGGGGGCTATGCCCAGCACCGCCAACACAACGAGCGACAGGTAGGTCCCGCCGATCAGGATGTAGTACTCTATGCGCGCCCCTTCCCGCCCTAGCAGCGTCGCCAGGGTGCGCTTGCCTATTTGCCGGTCCGAGTCCAGGTCGCGCAGGTTGTTGGCGTGCAGGATAGCCGCCACCAGGAAGCCCACCGGCAGCGAGGCCAGCACCACCGGCAGCGTCACCATGTGCCTCTGCAAGTAGTAGGAGCCGACCACCATCACCGGCCCCATGAAGATAAACACCGCCACCTCGCCCAGGCCCACGTAGGCCAGCGCGAACGGCCCTGCTGTGTAGAAAAAGCCCACCAGCACCGAGAACAGCCCCAGCCACAAAATGAACGGCCCGGCCACCGTCACCAGATACAGGCCCACGCCGATGCCCACCCCGAACGCCAGCACGCCGCCCATGAACACCTGCCGGGGTGTAAGGTCGCCTCGCAGGATAGAACCGCCCAGGCTCAATGAACCCGGCACGTCGGCCCCTTTGCGGTAGTCGTAGTAGTCGTTCATCAAGTTGGTGCCAAGCTGAATGGCAATCGAGCCTAAGAGGGCCAGGCCCAGCAATACCGGGTTGATCGCACCGTCGTAGGCGGCTATTACTCCTCCCAGGGCCACCGGGATCACGGCTGCGGTGTAGCTCCAGGGGCGAATAGCCCGCCACCAAACCCGCGCACGTTGCTGCATACGCACCTCCTTCATCCTCACGCTGCGCGCCTGCCAGGGCACCAGCGCGTACTCCAACTCGTCGAGCAACAAAGTAATGACCCAGCCCACAACCGCAATCGCCACCAGGCCGGCCAGCATACGGTTGATGGCAAATAGCTCGTATGACTGCCAGATAAGCCAGCCTATGCCGTCGTTGGCCCCCACGAACTCCACGCCCACGATCAAGGTGAGGGTAAAGCCCATGCCGATTTTGATGCTGTTCATTATAGCGGGCAGGCTCGCGGGGAGGGCCACCGTCCAAAAAAGATCGCGCGAGCTTGCCCCGAAGGTGCGCGCCACCTCAAAGTAATGGGCGTCTACCTGCAATACCCCGGCTGCCACGTTGAGCACCACCAGGAAGAACACGCTCACCGCGATGGTAGCGATTTTGCTGGCCTCACCGATGCCCAGGACCACTAGAATCAGCGGTAGGAGGGCGATCTTGGGGATCGGATAGATGGCGGTGGCTATGGGGCGCACAACCGCCTGCACGATGGGACTGACGCCCATGAGGAGACCGATGGCGATTGCCGGAACGCCTCCCAGCAGGAAGCCGAGGCCCACCCGCGTCAGGCTGATGCCCACATCCCGGAATATCTGCCCGCTTTCAATGAGCTTGCCGAGCGTTGCAAATACCTCGGAAGGGGGTGGAATGAAGACGCGGTTCAGCCAACCAAATTGCACTGCCAGTTCCCAGATCAGGAGCAAAAGCAGAGGCGACAATAGGGAGAGCCACCGGTTGTTTACAGCGCCTCTGTTCATGCGCGCACCTCTACTCCCTCGACCTCGGCCAGCCTTGCGCGGTCCACTTCTTCGCGCAGCACCGACCACACTTCGGCGAACAGCGCGCTGAAGCGAGGGTCGGTGCGTAGGGCGACGGCGTCGCGGGGCCGCTCGAAAGGGACCCTCACTTTCTGCAAAATCGTGCCTGGGCGGGCCGACATAATGTACACCCAGTCGCCCAGGGTAACGGCTTCCTCGATGCTGTGGGTGACGAAGACGACGGTCTTGGCGTTGCGTTCCCACTGCTCAAGCAAGGTCTGCTGCAAAATAAGGCGGGTTTGAGCGTCGAGGGAGCCGAACGGTTCGTCCATCAGCAGCACCTCGGCGTCCACCGCCAGGGCGCGGGCCAGGCCCACCCTCTGGCGCATGCCGCCCGAAAGCTGCGCCGGGTAGGAGCGAGCGAACCTGTCCAGCCCGATCTCGCCGATCCAGAGCCGCGCTGTTCGCAGGCGTTCCTCCCTGGGCACGCCCCGCAACTGCAACCCATAGGCTACATTCTGCTCGACCGTAAGCCAGGGGAACACCCCCGAGCCTTGAAACACCATTGCACTGGCCGGGCGGTCGGGATTGTCGTGCCGGATCAGGGCGCTGCCGCTTTCGGGCTGCTCCAGGCCGGCCAGCACGCGCAGCAGGGTGGTTTTGCCGCAGCCCGACGGCCCCACCACGCAGGTCAGCTCACCCTCCTGCACATGGAGCGTCACGCCCCCCAGCGCTTCCACAGGTCCGGCGCCGCCTCGACCAGGGTAGACCACTCGCAAATCTTCGATTGTAATCTTCGGCTCTGCCATATGAGTAGCGAGTCTTGAGGAGCAAAGGCTGAGTAACCCTACCTCAAGAGCGGCCTACTTTCCTGCATCCAACTCGGCAGCCACGTCTTTGGCGATCTGCTGGTTGATGAACTTAGTTACGTCGAGAGGGGTTTTGTATTCCAACTCGCCGCGCTGCATAAAGTAGTCTTGGAGGGTCTGTATATTGTCAACAGGTATCGTGCCGTTGGGGTCGTACTGGGGCGCGGCGGCGCGCATCGTCACGTCGGCGGGCACTTTGGTGTACTTCTCGATGATGCCGGCGATCTCTTTGTTCATGTAGTCGCCCTGTAGGTCGCGGCAGGCGCGCAGGTACGCCTTTATAAAGCCCTTGGCGGCCTGGGGATTGTCCTGTAGCAAGGGGTCCCCCATGTACAAGTAGGTAGAATAGAAGCCGTGTATAAAGTCCTGAGCCAGCACTTTGACTACACCGTTGTCCTCGTTGATAGTGACCAGAGGCTCGCCCAGGATAGCGGCATCGAGGGAGCCGCTTTCGAGGGCGGCGGGCACGTCGCGGAAGGCCACCGTCTGTAGCTGCACGTCGCTGAAGGTCAGCCCGCCCTCTTTCAGGGCCTGCGCCAGCCAGTATTCGGTGGCCGCGCCGGTGGCGTTGATGGACACCTTCTTGCCCTTTAGGTCCGCCACCGTCTTTATCTCGGTGCGCTTGGCGCTGATGACGAGGGGGCTGGTGAGGGGCGGCTGCTCGCTGTGCATGGGGGCGACGATGGTGAACTTGACGCCGCGCGCCGCCGCATTGAGAAGCCCTGCGCCCACCCCGCCTACTGCCGCGTCGAAGTTGCCGGCGGCGAGTTGCACCACCGAGTCGCTGCCGCCCTGCAAGGGGGTCAACTGCACATCAAGCCCATTATCGGCGAAGTAGCCGCGCTCTTTGGCGACGAACAGGGGCGCAAAGATCATCACCGGCACGTAGCCCAGGCGTATGACGGTTGCCTTGCCCGCCGGCGTGCTGCCCGCAGGGGGGGAGGTAGCTGCGTTGCTGTCGCAGGCGACCAGTGTAAGCGCCGCCAGCACTAGGAAAAGCGTCCTATGGATACCACTTTGCATTTTGGTTTTCATACGGGCCTCCGGGTCTGTTCTCATATTGCATATTGCAATTGTATATGCTATTTATATTATCCCATAATTGTACGAAAAATCACAATAAGGAGATGTTTGGTAATTAGCCAGATCTCAAGCTACGTATGCTACTGTGCCGGGTAAGTACTTCCATACTGCATCTTGTCGTTCCGAGTAATCATGACCCTCATGCCACAACCGCCGATGAAAATGTGCGCGTCCGTAGGGGCA
>JBBSIX010000206.1:0-6215 GCA_038231875.1 Chloroflexia bacterium
TGTGAGATTATTGGGTGTGATGCTGTTCCCTTCGCCCGCCACGTAATCCTGTGTACTTGGTGTGCCGTCCGCGGCAATGGGCAGACCAAAATCCCGCGCGTCGGGCCCCCCCAAACCTCTTTCAAAAACCTGCTGTTAGTCTAGGTAGCCCCGGAGCTTGTTCGCCCCGTGCCTGGCGTAGCGGAGTTTGCGGAGGATGCGCGTTTCGATCTGGCGGATACGCTCGCGGGTTATGTTGAACTCGCGGGCCACCTCCTCAAGCGTGCGGGGGCGGTCGTCGGCCAGGCCGTAGCGCATTTCGAGGATCTTGCGCTCGCGGTCGGTCAGCTTGCTCAATATGTCTTCCACCTGTTCCTTGAGCATCTGGCGGCTGGCTTCTTCTTCGGGCGCGCCGGCAGTTTCGTCCTCGATAAAGTCGCCCAGGAAGCTATCTTCCCCTTCCTCCATAGGAGCATCGAGGGAGGCGGGATGGCGGGCCATATCGAGTACGCGGCGCACCTTCTCGGCATCCATGCCGAGTACGCTGCCAAGCTCTTCCTCGGTCGGCTCCCGCGAGAGTTGTTGCTGTAGCTGGTGGGCGGCCCGGCGCAGCTTTGTCACCAACTCGGTGACATGCACGGGCAGGCGGATCGTGCGGCTCTGGTCGGAGATAGCGCGGGTTATCGCCTGGCGGATCCACCAGGTAGCATAGGTGGAAAACTTGAAGCCTTTCGTATGGTCGAACTTGTCTGCGGCTTTCATCAAGCCGATGTTACCCTCCTGCACCAGGTCGAGCAAAGAGAGGCCGCGCCCAATATAACGGCGGGCTATGCTGACTACCAGGCGCAGGTTGGCCTGCACCAGTATCTGTTTGGCGCTGTCGCCGAGCCGCTTCTTTGCCTCAAGTTCGCGTATGCGGCTCTCGTAGAGGTGATCGGCAGAGCCATCGTCCATGCTCTGCCTGAGCAGTTCCAGTTCGGCGGCGGCTTTGTGCCCATCTACCATTTTCTGGGCAAGATTAGTCTCATCGGGAGACTTGAGGAGGGAAGTACGGCCTATCTCGCGCAGGTAGATACGCACCGAGTCGTCAACGGACACCCCCTCCATCGTGAGGGCGCGGTCTATGAACCGCTCAAGCTCTTCGGGCTTATCTGCCGCGACTTCCTCGTCCTCTTCTTCCAGTTCAGAGGCTTCCGGCTCGCTCTCCTCAAGAGAGGGTTCCAGTTCGGCAAGTTCGTCTATCTCAAGCTCTTCCACTACTTCTACTTTGACCTGGGCGCCGTCGGTGCTCACCCCCTTGAGCGAGGCTGCTGTGCGAGCGGTTATGCGTGTCTTGGCGGCAGCCGAGGTGGAGGTATCGAGGGTATCTTCCAGGGCCAACGTATCGAACACCTCGTCCAGCAATTCGACCAGGCTATCGCTGCGCGCCCCGCCCTGCCGGGTAAGAGTGTCGCCGAGGTCAAAACGCTCGGCCCTGTCCAGGTCGTCTATGCCGGTGATGCCGGCATCACCCCCTGGACGCGCCAGATTCTGCTCGTCGGCGGAGTCCAGATAAGCCGCATCATCAACAATGATAAAGGGCGGCAGGTTTGCGGCGGCTTTGCGCCGCGAGCGCGGGGAAGCGGCGCTCTCCTGAGCGTCCACACTATCGGCGCTCGATTTGCCTGTGGTGCGTTTGCCTTTGCGCCGGCCTTTTACCGGCTCATCATCCTGGTGGATAGTGGCGTCGGCCATCTATTAGCCCTCTCCCCTTCTTCCAAGTCTAGAGCGCGGGGTTCTACGCTAGGCAGAGGTTTGCTTCCAAGCAATTCCCGAACCTATTCCTGACACTGTACTCGGCGCTTTGAACACTGAACTTACTCCACATCAATCCGTCTGCGAACCCTGGAGGTTGAACCGCCCTTGCCTCCTTTAGCGGCTCGGTCAAGGCTGCGCCAGAGGCTGTAGAACGTCAGCGCCGTCTCACGCACGGCATTTTGCAGATGATGGTAAGTCTGCTCAGGCAGCATTTGCTTCGGCAGGTCTAGGAAGTCCTGAAGCGTGAGCACGGTAGGCTCAGGCCAGGTCCAAACTGCTGGGGACGCCTGTTGGACGTGGCTTGGGGCGTTCCGCCCTTGTTCCTCTCTCTGCCTCTCCTCGAAAGAGGCCGGCTCCTCGATCATAGCCTTGCCTCCACGGCCGCCGGCCCATCTCAGGGGCCGCTCCGTCTTGCTCTTGTCAGTACCCAACTATACCACCCACGCAGATTCAATGCAAGAAAACCCGAGGCGGGTAAGGCGGCGGGGTGGGCCACGCAGAGAGATGGGTGGACTCCCGCCCCGTATGGAGTTTCGCATAGCCCAAGCAGGTGAGGAACTTACGGCTGTATAGTTTGGATGATCCCAGACGGCAAGGTCAACTGCTCGTTATCGAGCGACACCAGCGGGATAGCCAACTGTTTCGCCACAGCCACGTAAACGGCATCCGGCCCGCGCAAGCCCAGGCGTGACGATAGGAGAACGGCTTCAGCTACCAGCGCTTGGTCTAAAGGTACAAGAGACATGGCTGCCAGGGCATACAGTCCGCTCACTGCCTCTGAGGAGTCCGCACTACTGCCTGTTTGCCGCCTTACCGCGCCCGCTACTTCTATGGCGAGGAGGACAGGAGAGGCGAATATCCCTCCGGCCATTATGTGCCGGTTCACCCACTCAGAAGCCCTCAGATGATTGCGGTCACGCACCAGCAATCTGCTCACCCACACACTTGCATCTATCACCACGACAGGAGGCGCGGAGGCACTTGCTGTGCCGCCCTCACCGGCTGCCGTCGTCAAAGCTCGCGCCTAACATCGTGTACGGCATCGAGAGCGCTCACGCCCTCCGGCCAGTGTGTACTTATCCTGGCGGCCAGCACGTCCAGGCTCTCGATCATTGCGTGCCGCTCCTCCTCAGTGGTGTGCCTAGGACGCACAGGAATTATCCGAGCTACAGGTTGACCGTGATTAGTGACCTCGATAGTCTCTCCCGTCTCCTGCACCTCACGCAGCGCATCGCTCAAGCTCCCCTTTAGCTCCCGGATTCCCATAGTTCTCATAGCCGGCCCCCTGATTAGAGTGAAATGTGCCACAATTGTAGCCTCATTGTACGTACTGTCGGTTCCGTTGTCAAGGGTGAGGCAGTCTGGTGATTACCCACATCTCAAGTGGTGCTTGATAACTCTGCCGACGAGAACAGAACATACTACGCATTGTCATTCTGAGCGCAGCGAAGAATCAGTGCGCTTGTATGACAGTTGGGATAAAAAGTGCCGAGCCTTGCATACAAGGAGGATACTCTGCCTCTGACTATCATGCTCCACCAACTGATTCCTCACTACGTTCGGAATGACAAGGCGTAGTATGTTCTGTTCTCGCCGGCAAGGGGGCCGGCGAGAACAGCGTAAGATGTGGGTAATCACCAGTGAGGTAGTAGGTAAGTGTTCAGACCTGGGGCATGAGCAGAGCGGGGCAACGGTCTGTAGGGTCCTGAATTGCAGAGCAAGAACCCCCCGCGCCTCTAAGCCGGCACGTCTTTTGCAGTCCAGCCAGTAGAACGCAAGCAATGTGAAGAAACTTTGGAGCGGAGGCCGAACATGGCGGACAACGATAAGGATCAAGAGAAGAAGACGCAGCCGACAATCGAGAAGAACCAACACGACCACCCAGCCGACGAGCAGGCCGACGGCCAGGAGATACAGGGCAGTCAGCGTGTGGGCAATCCGGGGCACGCCGGGTCGGGCGGGAGCGGAGGCCAGGGTGGAGGCAGCCAGGGCGGTGGCGGCCAGGGCAACCTCAAAGGGCAGTAAGATGAGTCGCAGTGAGGACGGGACGCCGCTTCACCCTAGGGCGCCTATTCGCCGCTTCGACATCTTCGCGGAGTACAATCGCCTGAAAGCGCTCGCGGATGGTCTGACGCAGGACGAGGCAATGGGCTATGGCCTGTGGCTTGCCAAGGTGGTTGCCTCGCGCAGTTTTGGGCGGTCTGTGGCGGCCAAGTCGCCCTCCCAGGCGGCCCAAGAGGGTGGCCGTGAGGGCGAGGAGAGAGCCGGGAAGTGGCATACTCTGGACGGCAAACCCCAGACCGACGAACTGTTCGACAAGGAGATAGTACGGCGCATGGGCCGCAGCTTCTATAGCGATGTGTTTGCGCCAGCTATCGAAGAAGCAGTAGCTTCCGGCAAGAGCTACAATGCCATCCGAGATACCTTGCGCCGCAACTGGACCCTTTAAGCGAAGCCGAACACCCCCAACCCCGTAAGTGTTCGCACTTGGAGTGGTGAAATTCAGCCACTCAGCTAGTAGAGACACCAAAGCCCCTTCCGCACGCGGAAGGGGCTTTTATGAGGGAGCAGTCCTGATTGACACCCCGGTGCGGCCTCGGTATAGTAAAGAGATGTCCAAGTCGGCCATAGAACCCAGGGTAATCTTTATGGGCACGCCGCAATTCGCCGTGCCGTCTTTGCAGGCGCTCGCCGAAGGGCCGTACAGCATTACCGTCGTTACCCAGCCCGACCGCCCGGCGGGCAGGGGGGGTCACGCTACTGCGCCTCCGGTCAAGAAGTTCGCCCAGGAGCTTGGCCTGCCTATTTTGCAGCCCGACACGTTGCGCGACCCGGCTTTTCGCGCTCAACTGGCAGCGCTCCAGCCGAAAGTTACTGTGCTGGTGGCCTACGGCGAGTACCTGGCGCCCTCGCTGCTGGAGTTGCCCAGGCGCGGCAGCATCAACCTGCACCCTTCGCTGCTGCCCCGGTGGAGAGGCAGCACGCCTGTGCAGTCGGCGATCCTCGCGGGCGACACCGAAGCCGGGGTGACCATCATTCGCATGGATCGTGGTCTGGATACCGGCCCCATTTTGGCCCAGCGCAGCACCCCTATCGAACCGGGTGAGACGCACGTGCAACTGGTCGAGCGGTTGGCCGGGTTGGGCGCGAGACTGCTGGCGGAAGCCCTGCCCCTGTGGTTGCGCGGCGAGATAGAGGCAACCCCGCAGTCGGAGGAGGGGGCAACCCTCAGCCACACGCTCAAGAAGGAAGATGGGCTGATAAACTGGAGCTTGCCTGCCCAGGAGATCAGCCGCCGGGTGCGCGCCTTGCAGCCCTGGCCCGGCACGCACACCTTTTGGGCGGGTCGCTTGCTGAAAATCTTGGAGGCGCGCCCGCTCCCTGCGTCGCAGGAACCCCCTGCCGGCGGCGAGCCGGGCCTCCTGTTCAGCAGCCGAGAGCCGGGCGCACCCCGCCTCCTCGCTGTGTGGACGGGCAGAGGCGCCCTTGAACTGCTGCAAGTGCAACTGGCCGGCAAGCCTCCGGTTGCGGCACAAGCCTTGCTTACCGGCTACCCACAGATGGTGGGTAGCGTCCTAAGCGATTCGCAACTTGACGATTAGCTGGACCTTGTGCGGCTTGCCGTTACGCTTTTGCACACACTTGGTGTGTTACAATAGATAAGTCGGACTGAAGCGAAAGGTAAAGTATGTCGCAAATACGCACACCTGAACCGAGAATACCTTTGGAGCCGGAGGAGTATCCGCTCTACAAACCGCCCCGGCGCGTGGGCTGCTCGGCGTTGACGGTGGTCACGCTGCTGGCTATAGGGGCTTTCGCTTTCCTGGCGTGGCGGATAACCCCGCCTATTGCCAAAGCGATCACCGACTTCCCCAAGAGCCTTCCCATCATCGGGAGCAACAGCACGGCCCAGGAGGAACCTACCCCCGGCGTGGGGAGTTTCCCGACCCAAACGGTCTTGGCCGCACAGACGGCTGCGCCCACCGCCACACTTGCGCCTACGGCTGCACCCACCAGCACCCCCGTCATCGAGTACGTCAAAGTAGCCAATACCGGCGGGCTAGGCGTCAAGTTGCGTAAAGAACCGAAATCGGGCGCAGCCTATGAAGTGACCGCCGAGGAAGGCGCGGTGTTCAAGATAATCGGCCCAAACACCCCCGACGCAGCCGACCCCAAGCTGATCTGGCGGCATGTGGAGCTACCCAACGATGGACGCAGCGGCTATGTGATGTCGAAGTATCTCGTGCCCACCAAAGGCCCCAACCCGTAGAGGCGGGGCGGACGGCCTGTCCAGCGCCCTAACACGGTTGGCCTACTCCAACTCTGACTCCTTATACCGCCTCAATAAGCGGTCAGACATGGGGTGCAGGGGCGAAGCCCTGGACGGGGTATGAGCGTAGCGGGGGGTGGGGTGTTCCCTGTTGTTCTCCTATCTAAAA
>JBBSIX010000207.1:0-6209 GCA_038231875.1 Chloroflexia bacterium
GCCTGATAGTTAGGGGTAGGGGCACGGCGCGCCGTGCCCCTACGAACGCGCACATTTTCATTGTCGGTTGTGGCATGAGGGCCATGATTGCTCAGAATGGCAAGGTATAGTAACTCTCACTTGCCGGCAGAGTTATCAAGCACCGCTTGAAATGTGGATAATCACCAGGAACAGCCGTTACGTTTGGGCTGATTTGGCTTTCTTGGCGTAGGTTTTGGGTGGGGGCTGCTTGAGGGCGATCTCGATTGTCCGTCTGAAGGGAGTCAGAGGGAAGCCTCCCAACTGCTCCAGTCGGCGGTCGTCGGTGTGGCTGCCCTCAAGCAGCATCTTGAATTGGTCCTCGGTAATTAGCTTAGGAGCGATCTTTTCGATCACGGGGATTACAGGGCGCACGAGAGGGAGGGGCGCGTGGAACAAAAAGCCTTTCTTGCCCCTGGCATCCAGCGTGCGGCGCAGCATTTCATTGTACGAAATGACTTCGGGGCCTCCCACCTCGAACGTTTTGTTGAGGTACTGCTCGTCCACAAGCGCCTGAACGTAGTAACGGGCCATATCGCGCACGTATAGGGGTTGCACCCGGTAGTCGCCGGAACCGAGCACAGGCACAAGGGGCAGCATCGTCAACTGCTTGAGGAGGGCGGTAAACTCCCCGCCCGGCCCGATCAGAAAGGAAGGCCGGAAGATGACGTAGGGGATGCCTGTCGCCTTGACCGCTTCTTCTCCGGCGATTTTGTTGCGATAGTAGCCGGTGGTCATGTTGGGCGCGCCCAGGGCGCTCATAAAGATCAGGCGCTCGACCCCGACCTCTTTGGCCGCCGTCGCTACGTTCTCGGTCCCATCACGGATCACCCGCTCAAAGGTCTGGCCTCTGCTCGGCGCTTCCCGTATGATGGCGACCAGGTGTATCACTTGTTTAACACCTTGCATAGCACGGCGCACATCCTCTAGGTTGGTGACGCTGCCTTCGGCGGTGCCGTAGCCCATCTTGGCGAGCTTGTCCAAGTCCGCGCCCCCACGAGCCAGGATGCGTATCTTGTCGCGCGGCAGCTTGCCTTCGAGGGCCTCCAATATGTAGCCGCCCACGTACCCCGTACCGCCTGTGATGAGTAACATCTCTCTATCCCCCTTTTTGCTTATTATGGCACTATGTTCAGAGTTTGTCAAGGGTTCGTGCATAGGTAAGCGTTCAGATTTGGGGTGGAGGAAATTGGACCCCGGCATGTAGAGACCCACCCCATGCATCCATTCCCGCACGCGGGATGGGGCTTTTAGAGAGAGGAAGAACAGGGGACACCCCGCCCCCCGCTTCGCTCATACCCCGTCAGTGGCTCTCGCCCCTGCACCCCAAGTCTGAACATTTACGTGCATAGGTGATTACCGCCATGTCGAGCTATGATAGGCCACCTTGCCGGCGAAAACAGCGCATACTACACCTTGCCATTCCGAGCACAGCGAGGAATCAGTAGGCGGAGCATGACACTCGGGGATAGAGCACCTGCTCTGTCTTATGCCGCACCGCTTCATGTATATGCCTGCTGTCATACTGGCCTGCTGATTCCTCACTTCGTTCGGAATGACACTATGGAGTGGGGATGAGCGCAACCACCAGTTGGGGCTGCCCTCGTTGTTCTGCATAAAGATGTGGGTAATCACCAGTTTGTGGAGAGGATACTGTTTGTATAGTGAAACGCGACAGCTTACCTTGCCGGCAGAATGGCAAGGCGTAGTGGGTGTATCGTCTTGTGTTCAGGGGAGGGAAAGGCCAATGGTCTGAACAATTGCCTGAGCGCTCTTGTTGAGCGTCAGCGCCTGGATTCCTAGTGGACGGGCAGCGTCATCTTGAAGGTGGTCCCGGTCGTATTCGTCTCCTCAACTGTGAGTGTGCCGCCATGGGCCTCTGCGATGCTGCGCGCCATATACAGGCCGAGGCCCAGGCCGTTGGACCCCAGTCCGGTGGCGAAGCGAGTGAACAGGTTAGGCATGAGTTCGGAGGGGATACCTGGGCCTTCATCCCGCACAGAGATAGCCGCGCGCTGTCCTTCCTCTTTCTCTCCTTCCTCGGTCTTTATCTCCAGGATCACCGCCACACCTGAGGGGGAGTACTTGATGGCGTTTGCGAGCAGGTTTTCCAGCGCCTGCCTCACTCGAACCGGGTCTGCCGTGATGCACAACTCATCGGGTGCGCGCAGCCGGATAACCGACTCGGAGCGCAGCACCTCAAGCACGCTCTCGGCCAGGGCAACCAAGTCCACGACTTGAGGTGAGATGTGGACTATCCCCTGCTCGATACGCGCCGTGTCCAGCAGGTCGGTGATTAGCCCGTTCAGGCGGTCTACCGTGCGTAGCATCGCCTCGGTATCCCTGATGTCAGGCTCCCTTTGCTCCCGTAAAGCACGGCTGCGGACGATCCCCAACCTCCCCTTGAGGGGGGTGACGTAGTTGCGTAAGTCGTGGGCCAGCGTAGTGATCAACTCTTCCGCCGTAGTTCGTCTGGCTTGCTCTGCCGCTTCTTTCGATATGCTTTCCACCAGTTCGGCACGATGGACCACGGTGCCGATCCAGTTGGCTACCGCCTCGAGAAAGCTCAAGTCGTCTCGGCTGAACGCCTCCGAGCGTGTGGAGGCCACCTGGACCACACCTCGCCTGTCGCCGGCGACAGGTAATACTACTGCCGCCATTGACTTGATTTCCATTGCTTTCCTGAAGCCGGGCAGCACAACCTGGTCCTGATCGGCGTGGCCTGTGCAATAGCTCACGCCTGTTTGAAACACCTCTACGATGCGCCCGCCATTGGAAAGAGGCAGCCGGTCCATGCCGAGCCTCCTCTGTAGCCTGCTCAGTTCGCTGTTGCTCGACCCCAGGGCCACAAGCGTATCAACCTGAGGATCGTAGAGGAAAGCGTCTACCTGTTCCACCCGGAGCGCCTTGGCCACCAGGTCGCTCGCCTGGTCGAGCGTAGGCTTGACGGCCACGCCACTGATGGCAAGCAGTTGCTCCAACGTGGATAAGAGCCGTTGCTGTATAGGCTCCGCTGCGTTTGCCTTTGCATTCGTCCGCGAATCGGAACCTAGCTTTATGCCTACATAGTCCATAATAGCCCCCGCTGCGTCTGCCGTAGAACAGACCTCAAGCGGAAGCACCAGCCCAAGAACAGGCGGGTTGCCAAAATGCAAGCGAAGGAGGCTATTCAATTGTGTCACTGTTGCTGCACGGTTTCATGACAATGCAGTGTAAAGTAATAATAACATATTACACTACGAAAAAGCAAGTGCAATATGTACATCTTTGGGCCTCCAGACTTGGGGAAATTGGTTGTGGAACCCTACTGCACCCCCTTCCTGAACACTCTCTCTAAACGGCCACGTTGCCGGTGATGCGGGCGGGGGAGAGCTCTACCCGGCCGTCCTGCGGGTGCGGACGCATGAGCACAGCGCCTTTGGGCTGCACGGTGGTGCGTACTGTGGCCTCGATATACTGGCCGGGAACAAGGTCGAGGCGGAAGCGTTGCAACGTCATCGCCAGCACCAGCTTGATCTCCATCGTGGCAAAGGCCGCGCCTATGCAGGAGCGTGGGCCTGCCGCGAAGGGTATGTAGGCATACTGTGGAGGCTGCGGGCGAGCGGCGGGGTCGAACCGTTCGGGGCGAAACTGCTCCGGTGCGGGGAACTGGTTGGGCATGCGGTGGCTCACGAACGGCACATAGCTGACCAACTCGCCCGCGCTGATGGTGTAGCCCTTCCACTCGAAAGTCTCTTTGACGATGCGGTTGGCGCTGGGCGCGGGCGGATATAGGCGCAGCACTTCTTTCACGACCTGCTCCAGGTAGGGCAGCCGCTCCAGGTCGGCTGGGGCGGGCGGTTCGCCATGCAGTTCGCGCTCAAGCTCGGCCAGCAACTTGCGCGTAACTTCAGGGTGCTGCGCCAGCAGGTAGAAGGCCCAGGTAAGGGCGTTGGCGCTCGTTTCGTGCCCGGCCACAAAAAGGGTGAGCAGTTGGTCGCGTATCTGCTCTGTGGTCAAGCGGCCCCCTTCCTCGTCGCGAGCCTCCACCAGCATAGACACCACGTCGCCCGTGTCGGCGTGCCTGCGCTCGTGCTCTTTGATGATTCGGGTGAGGATCGTATCTATCCGCCGGAGGGCACGCCTGATCGTAGCCCCATCGCCCACGCCGCCCACGTCGAAAGGCAACTGCGCCAGGCCGATATTGAGTGGATTGCTGATTACTTTGACCAGCGTGGCGACCGCATCGCCCAGTTCGTGGGCCGACCCTGCCAGGTCCATGCTGAACAGGGTGCGCCCAGCGATGATAAGGGCAAGTCGGTGCATCTGCTTGGAGATGTCGAGGGTCGTGCCGGGCCGCCACTCGTCGAGCGTCTGGGTAGTGGCCTCGCGCATCGTCTCCGAGTATGCCTCTATCCGCTTGCGGTGGAACGCCGGCATCATCAAGCGGCGCTGCTGCTTGTGTGCGGGGTCGTCTATAAACAGGAGGCCGTTGCCCACGATCCAACGGGCGTGTACCTTGTCTATCAAAGGCTCCACGAGGAAGTTGGAAGCGTTGTCCACCAGGATCATACGGTTGGCGTCGGCCCCATGCAGCGCCGCGCCCTTGATGCCCAACAGGTCTATCCGCACCACCTCCCCGTATCGCCTGTAGTTCTCCATCATAAAGTCGAGCGGATTTTTCATATAGGAGATAACGGCCCCGACGAACGGCAAAGTGGGCGGTCCGGGGGGTAGTTTTGCGTTTGCAGCCATAAATGCACCTTTCTACGTTGCTTGTCTCGCTGTTTCGGTCGTTTCGGCCTCAGCCACTCTATTATACGCACAGAAGGGAGGGCCGGGGGACGACGCCTGCAAAAATGCCCGGCAAGGCGCAGATTTTACCTGCGCTGTTTGTGCCCCAACCCACTCTTACATTACAATCAACTGGGGCCTGGTCTTGCAGGCGGGCGCACCGGGCACATGGCGCAACCCGCGCATCGGTTCGGGCGTACAAAGTATGGGATAGAACGCGACGAATAAAAAGTGAAAAGTGAATGGTAGAAACTGCTCATGAGGGAATAATGCTGACGAATACAAACAACGGCAACTACGGCAACTATGGCGAGGGCTACGGGGTGCAGGGGGCAGAGAGGAACGGTTACGCCCCAGGCGGTCGGGTTCCGGCGATACTGGGCGAGGGGCTGCGTAAGGTGTACGGCGCGCACGAGGCGGTCAAGCATGCCGACCTGCTGGTGTGGCCTGGGGAGATAGTGGGCTTTCTGGGGCCGAACGGCGCGGGTAAGACCACCACGATAAAGATGCTCACCGGCCTGATCAAGCCCACCGCAGGGCGGGCTGTTATCCTGGGCCACGACATACAAGCCGAGCCTGTGCGGGCTAAGGCCCTGTTCGGCTACGTGCCCGACACCCCCAATCTCTACGGCAAACTGAGCGGCTGGGAGTTCCTCCGCTTCATGGCACGCTTGTACCGCGTGCCCCACGAGCGGGCCGAGCAGCGTGCCAACGAATTGCTGCATCTGTTCGACCTGTACTCAGCGGCGAGCGATATGGCCGAGGGCTACAGTCACGGTATGCAGCAAAAGCTGGCCCTCGCCGGCGCGCTGGTACACGACCCACAGGTGCTTTTCCTCGACGAGCCGACGGTGGGCCTCGACCCTCGCTCCGCACGCCTAATCAAAGACCTCCTTTCGCAGTTGCGCGACCGGGGGGTGGCGGTGTTCCTCTCTACCCACATCCTTGAGATCGCCGAGCGGATGTGCGACCGCATTATGATCATCAACGACGGGCGGATAGTGGCCTCCGGCACGATGGAGGAGCTACGCCTCATGCAGGGACAAGGCTCGTTGGAGGACATCTTCCTCAAACTCACAGGCGGGGCCGAGTACGAGGCTCTGACCGGGGTGCCGGCGTAATGCGGGAGTTTGGCCCGAAAGCCTCGTTATTGGGCATGCTGCAAGACACCGGGCTGCTCCTGGCGCTGCGCCGGCAGCTGGCCTGGAATACTTTCCGCAGGCGCAAGGCAAGCCTCCGCGTACTGTCGGTGGTGGGCGCGCTGGTAGTATTCCTGGCCTTCGCAGGAACCTCGGCGGGCGCGGGGGTGCTGGCGGGGATTATCCTCCGCAACTTCCCGAACCTACAGTTGGAAGCGGCGCTACCGGGCGTTATCCTCCTGGCGGTGGCGTTGTTCCTGCTGATCAGCAGCTTTGGTA
>JBBSIX010000208.1:0-6192 GCA_038231875.1 Chloroflexia bacterium
CATCGTATCCTCTATCACCGCGTAAACCGTTATAATATTGATGTCGTCCATGTGCTTGCTCCTTTAGATGGTTGGTTTGCTAACATCCATCCTATAGGATTGGCGCTTGGACGCGCTACTCTAAACTAGCAATCAAGGTATGTTGTTCCCTCCCCAATCAGTGCCACCCTGATTATTGATGATAATAGTACTCCAATTAGTATAAAGGTAGGTGCTAACTATTGCCAGATGAAGACTGTTCACGGATTGGCCATTCCTGGTTATTTTGATGTCACTGTATCCGTTCACATCCGGCAGGGGCACCTGGGATATATCATGTTCCGAGTACGACCCTCCAGGTGCCTTGTAAGCATAGAAGTACTTGAGAACACCCAGTGCGGTAGGATAGCCCGAATAATAGCCGATTTCCGTCCACGCTCCGGTGTTGAAGTCATCCAACCACATCTCTTCTGTAAGAAAGTCGTAGCCGATAGTCGGAACCGATAGATTACTGACAAAAATCGATGTTCTTGTGCCATAAGTCGCGCCAGACCACCGAACTTCTCCCCAACAATGGGTCCCTGTTGGTTCGCAAAGGGTGTCTGGAACTCCAGATCTCATCTGATGGATTAACCCTGTGTTAGCCGAAGTGATCTTCGGGGTCGTGGGCACAATCATTAACGCCCAAGCACATAAAACAGCAATGCCAAACAAACGCCAGCGTCTTGTATGGCGTATAGGAAAACCAGGCATAACGGCACCTCTCTTCTAACCAACTAAACTACAAGTAACACACCGCTCTTGGGGTCAAACCTCTTTATGCTCTATTCTAGCAAAGAACAGCACCGCTTACATCACGGAAAACCGTGATCTTTGGCGCGAGTTTTAGTCACTCTCTACTCAACTGCCGTTGGAGGTCTGGCGCTGCATGTACCACTTCGTAGCCTGGCTTCTGTTTCGCACGTCCAGCTTTTGGTAGATGTGACGCAGGTGTGTCTCCACCGTGTTTACGCTAACACAAAGAGAGATAGCGATCTCCCGGTTGCTCAAGCCTTCGGCCAGGAGACCAAGTACAACCCATTCCTGGTGCGATAAAGGGGGATGTTGTGGGGCATCAGTATCCACTGGCTGTTCTTTCCGGGCCGGAGCGTGCTACTTCTACTAACAGAGGTCGTTCCTTATCTGCATCGTAGCAGGAAAAGACGGCCTTGTCAAGCGTATTTTGCCTTCTGCAATGTTACTTTTGTACTCTATTCTACTCCAGCAGTGGTCCACGAGGAGTGCAGGGCAAAACAAAAGCAGGCCGGGGTAAGTACCGACCTGCTTTTGTTTTGTTCGCCCTGAAGGGACGGTTTAGTAGTCCATACCACCCATGCCGCCCGACATACCACCGCCCGGCATTGCAGACTCCTTCTCAGGGATGTCAGTGATGAGGGCCTCGGTGGTGAGGATCATCGAGGCGATGGAGGCTGCGTTCTCCAGGGCCGAGCGAGTTACCTTCGCCGGGTCCATGATGCCCTTCTCGAACAGGTCAACATATTCGCCGGACATCACGTCGTAGCCCATCTTGTTGTCGTTCTTCTCCTGCTGGATGCGGCGGACGTTCTGCACGATCACCGAGCCGTCCTCGCCTGCATTCAGGGCGAGCTGGCGGATAGGCTCTTCGAGCGAGCGGCGCACGATCTGCACGCCTGTTGTCATGTCGCCGGCCTCCACTTCTACGTTCTTGAGAGCGTCCACAGTGTTCAGCAGCGCCACGCCGCCGCCCGGAACCATACCTTCCTCTACACCGGCGCGGGCAGCCGACAGTGCGTCCTCCACGCGGTGCTTTTTCTCCTTAAGCTCGGTCTCGGTAGCAGCGCCCACCTTTATCACGGCCACGCCGCCCGCCAGTTTCGCCAGGCGCTCCTGGAGCTTCTCGCGGTCGTAGTCGGAAGTCGTGCTGTCAATCAGCGCCTTGATCTGGTCAACGCGGGCCTTGATGGCCTGCTCGTCGCCCTTGCCCTCGATGAGGGTGGTGCTGTCCTTGTCCGAGCGCACGCGGCGGGCCTGGCCCAGGTCGGCCAAAGTAGCGCTGTCGAGCTTGCGGCCGATCTCCTCGGAGATAACCTGGCCGCCGGTGAGGATGGCGATGTCGCGCAGCATCTCCTTGCGGCGGTCGCCGAAGCCGGGAGCCTTGATAGCCAGCACGTTGAGCGTGCCGCGCAGGCGGTTCACAACCAGGGTCGCCAGCGCCTCGCCCTCTACGTCCTCTGCGATGATCACCAGGTCTTTGCGGCCCGTCTGGATCATCTTCTCAAGCACCGGCAACAACTCCTGCACCGAAGAAATCTTCTTGTCGGTGATTAGGATGTAGGGATCGTCAATCTCGGCGATCATCCGCTCGGTGTTGGTGACGAAGTAGGCGGAGATGTAACCCCGGTCGAACTCCATACCCTCGACGTACTCGGTCTCGAAGTTGAGGCCCCGGCTCTCCTCGACGGTGATAACGCCGTCCTTGCCCACTTTGTCCATAACGTCGGCGATCAGGTTGCCCACTTCGGAGTCGGCTGCGGAGATGGTGGCGATGTGGGCGATGTCCTCGCGGGTCTGCACTGGCCTGGACATCTCCTTGATGTGGGCCACAGCTGCGCGGGTGGCGGCGTCAATACCGCGCTTGAGCAGCATCGGGTTGGCCCCTGCCGCCAAGTTCTTCAGTCCTTCGTGTACCATCGCCTGGGCGAGCACAGTGGCGGTGGTGGTGCCGTCGCCGGCCACGTCGTTGGTCTTGGTGGCGGCTTCCTTGAGCATCTGAGCGCCCATGTTCTCGAACGGGTCTTTCAGCTCGATCTCTTTAGCCACAGTTACGCCGTCATGGGTAACTGTGGGAGCGCCGAACTTCCTGTCGAGGGCCACATTACGGCCCTTCGGACCCATCGTGGTTTTCACTGCGTTGGCAACGGCATCAATGCCTGCCCGTATGGACTGGCGAGCCGCCTCGTTGAACTCTATCTGTTTAGCCATCTTTGTTCCTCCAAAAATATTATTTGCTGCTTCTTAACGCTTAATTATATCGCCTGCATTGGCCGGCTAAGAATCAACGGTTGGAAACTACCGACTTTCGGCGAGATTAGCCGAGCACGGCCAGGATGTCGCTCTCGCGCAGGATGAGGTATTCATCCGTCATCTGCTTGACCTCGGTGCCGGCGTACTTGGAGTAGAGCACCTTGTCGCCCTCTTTCAATTCCATTGGGGCGCGGGAGCCGTCCTCGTTGAGCTTGCCGGGGCCTACCGCTATTACGATTGCCTCCTGGGGCTTCTCTTGTGCGGTATCGGGCAGGTATAAGCCGCTCTGGGTCTGCTCTTCACGCGCCACCGGCTTGACCACCACACGGTCGCCAAGAGGGCGGATGTTGGTCTTTGCCTGGGTTGCTGCTTCAGCCATTTTTATAGTACCTCCTGAATTGGTGTATCTCGTTATGCCTCCGGTCTTGTTCACTGCTTGTGCTGTATTTCACTAATTAGCAAACAATCCCCTCGACTGCTAATTATAAACGAAAAAAGCGATCTTGGCAAGGGGTTTAGGGCGCGAATTTAGCACTTTTCGCGGAGAGTGCTAAGATGCTGGCCGGCGCCGGGGCCGCTCCAGGCGGGCTATTTGCCGCTTCGCCCCTCCCAGGCCTGACGGCCCAGGGCGCCGAGCAGCACGTTGTAGGGGGCTGCGTTTTCCGGGTGCGCTTCAAAGCGGGCGCGCTCGAAGTACTGCACCGTGTAGGTTTTGCCGTCGGCGGCGTTGGCCTCGTCCAGAGGGTTGGAGATAGGATAGCCGAGCTGTGGGAGGCCCCCGTAGCGCTGCCAGTAGCTTTCCATCGCCTTGCAGATGCTAAACCCCGTCTGCGGGTAGAGCGTGCCGCCGTCGCATAGGCTGGGGCCGTTCTTCCAGAGAGAGATGTACCGGCGCGTCAAGTCGAGATAGCGTGTGCCGTAGCCGACCGAAGGCTCGATCTGGCTGCCTTCGTACCACTCATTGTAGCTGGTGATCGTGATCCACTCCGGGTTGCCGGCAAGGGCCGCACGCCAGCTTTCTTCGTAGAGTGCGCCGTCGCGCCGGGGAAAGACCTTGGCGGCTTCGCGTGGAGGGTGCACTCGGCTCTCGTCCCAGCCGGGGATAACGCCCGCCGTCCACAGGCGGACCGTGCCGTGCGCCTTGTTGTAGGCGTCTACGCTGCTGCGCCACTTTGCGTTAACCTGGGCCAGGTCGGTGTTGATGTTCCACTTACCGCCGCTGAAAAGGTGGATCGTATCGAAGGCGTCGAGGTAAGACACATCTGTGGTGTCTACGGACCACACTTGCAACCGTCCGGGGTCCACCTCCTGCCGCACGGCCTGCCACTTATCCACCCCGCCCAGCGACTGCGGCGACCAGAAAAAGATGACCGGCTTGCCGTTCCAATGCAGAAAGGCCGGGTGGCTGCTGAACCTGGCGAGGAGTGATCGCAGTTGGGCAGCCACATCGCCGCGCTGAACGGCAAAGCCGGTCTCGAAGTAGATGGTGGCCTGGAAATTGTGCTTCGCCGCCGTGTCTAGGAGCTTGCTGAAGGTCTGGTTCGCCAAATCGCTGCCGTCCCACGAAGCTACGAAGGCATCTATCCCGGCATCTTTGGCCTCTCGCACCTGGCGCTCCATCACCTGGGGTTGCGTCGAGTCGTAGGAGGCAACCGGTAAATCGCTCATCTTATCCGCGCTGAAGTTGGCGGGCGAGTACCACATGTAGTAGAAGGCCAAAGCCAGCTTGCTGCCCCCTGCTGCATCGTAGTACGCAGCCTGAACGGGGGCCGAGCGCAAGGGCAGGGCAGAGAGGCCCAGCAGAGAGACCAAAGTCAGCAAAACAGCGCCCCTCAAAGGACGCACAAAAGATCGGCGCAACATTACAACACTTCTTTACTCGATCTGGTGATTACCCACATCTCAAGCGGTTTACGCGGTGCTTGATAACGCTCAGTGCTCGATAATTCTGCCGACAGGTGAGGAAATACTATACTTTGTCATTCCGAACGTAGTGAGGAATCAGCCGGTGGAGCATGATTCTGGGTGGTGGAATACCTGCGCTGTGTTATTCCGCACCGATTCATGTGTATGCATACTGTCCTACAGGCGTACTGCTTCTTCGAGTTCTTGGGCTACGCCCAATTCAGGCTCCTCTGAAAATAGAGAAGGGTAGGGGCACGGCGCGCCGTGCCCCTACAGACGCGCACATTTTCATTGTCGGTTGTGGCATGAGGGCCATGATTACTCGGAATGGCAACTAGTAGTACTTCCTCACCTGCCGGCACGGTAGCATACGTAGCTTGAGATACGGGTAATCACCAGATGCTCTATATCTTTGTAGTAGGGTAGCGATACAACCGGCTGTGCTATCTGTAGGAGCATAGCAGAACAGCCTCGGTTTTGAAAGCGGCACGATCTCCGAAGATCGTGCCCAAATCGAGAGGCGACCCTGCGCTCTAGGCCCTCGACCTGCGCCGCCCGCCGCCCCGGTTGTAGTACCACCACTCCACCGCGAGCAGCAGCAGGGAGGCGGCCAACACCCAGGGCCAGATTTCCCAGGGGCGCACAGCCCCTTCCGTCGGGGCTGAGGCTTGTGTGCCCCTGAACGCTGTGTCGGGGTGGGGGGCGATGTTCGACTCCTCGCGGGGCACGTTCACCGCGAAAGGCTCGCCTTCGCCCAGCGCTTTGCCTGCGGCGAACTGCTGCACAGTGTAAATGCCCGGCACACCGGTGTCTGCAAACGACATCTGGGCGGAAGGCTGAAGGGTGGTTACTCTGCCTCGGCTTCCGCCTTCGGTGGGTAGCGTCACGCGCACCTCGACGGCCTCCGGTTGGGGGCGTATGCCGATAGGTTCGCCGGGGGCCAACTGCGGAGGCGTGTCGAGCGATGTGGTTGGTTGGAGCCAACCTACCAGGTTCGACATCAGGATGGGGAAGGCGATTTGCAGGGGCAGGTCGGACTTGTGCAGGTCAAACGCCACCACCACCACCCGCCTGCCGCCCGTCTCGCCGGCCATGATAAGCGGGTCTCCTGCGGCGGTTTGCGCCAGGAGGCGCGCCCACTGGGGTGGTATGATCTTCTGCGCTGCGGCCAGGTGCAACCCCGACAGGTCTACAAAGCGCATCAACGGGTCGTTCACGGCCACCTACCCCACGGCAGGGTAGGCCAGCGTGCCCGACACCGGC
>JBBSIX010000209.1:0-6135 GCA_038231875.1 Chloroflexia bacterium
ATAGAGACGTTCAACAGCCAGTTGGAGAAGATGGGCTTACAGAGGCTGCACGCCCGCACCAATCCTGGTTTTGAGATCAAGGTCCTTGCCTCTCTTCTTGCGTTGGCTTGTGTTAATCTTATCTAGCAATCAAGGTAGTAACAGTATCTGTAAGGGCCAGACTCAACAAAGTGACCGTTAAACAGCTAACGGGCCTCCAAGTGGGCGTGGAGGTGTCTGTAGACAAGGCAGCCCAGAGGGTTGCGATCCACAATCCAAGTCCCGAAACTCGTTTACCAAGCATCATTCGATTTATGGTTGGATATCAACTGAACAAGCCACTTTACGGACAGGAGGTCTAAAGCAACTATATGCAGGAAGATGGGGAATACAGGGACAAAGGGAAGGAAGTACTGCATGAAGCGTGGACAACGTGTGCAAAGGGGGTGCAATTCCGTGCCGTCCGGAGCGTTGTGGTATAATTCAAGGCAAGGATTTACCCCCTTGACGCTACAAGTGAGAGGGAGCATCCCTAGATGAAAATAATATTGACCCAGGACGTGCCCGGCGTGGGCGATGCGGGCGCTATCAAAGAAGTGGCCGACGGCTACGCCCGCAACTACCTAATACCGAAGAAACTGGCCCAACCTGCTACCCGTAGTTCGATCAAGCAGGCCGAGGCGCAGGCCGAGGTAATCGCTCGCAGAGCCGACAAGCAGCGCCAGGCGACCCAAAAGACCGCCTCAGCCCTGGAAGGCAAGACGGTGAGGATTTACGCCCGCACAGGCTCCGAAAACCGCTTGTACGGTTCCGTGACCGCAGCCGACGTTGCCGAGGCCGTTGCAGCCCAGTTTGGCGTTACGGTTGACCGGCGCAAGGTGGAGCTTGCAGAGGCGATCCACCGCACCGGCACCTACGCGGCCACCGCCGACTTCGGCAACAGCGTTACCGCCGCCTTCCAGGTGGAAGTAGCCCCCGAAGTGGCCGGAGCCGGAGCCGCGAGTGCCTCTACGCAAGAGGCCGAGGGTGCGGGCGAAGCGCCCGGCACGCCGTCGGCCTCAGCGCAGGGCGAGGCAGGCGACGAGGCTGACGAGGCGGCTGGCGAAGCTGACGGCGAGGAGGAAAGCCTGGGGCTAACCCCGCCGATCAGCGGAGCCGCCGCCGCAGAGCAAGCAGAAGCTAGCCCAAGCTGACGCAAGCCGCGACGCTATGCAGGCCTCCTGGGTCAATCATAGGTATTGCCTCGTTTGAGTTTTGAGTTGCGGTTCGCCGAGAACAACCTGAAGCTCAAGACTCAAAACTCAAAGCTCGTTCAGAGGTACTTATGGCACTGGCAACCCAGGAGATGGTATCGCGTCCCGTCCCGTACGACATGGCAGCCGAGGAGGCTGTGCTGGGGTCGCTCTTACTCGACCGCGACGCCATTATCAAGATAGCGCCTTTCTTACGCCCGGAGGACTTCTACCGTGAGGCTCACGGTTGGATATACGCGGCTGTGCTCGACCTGTATGCCCGCCGCGAACCGCCCGACACCGTTACCCTGTCGGCGGAGCTTGAGCGCAGTGGGCGGCTGCAAAATATAGGCGGCCTGAGCTATCTCGTCGGCCTGGTAAACCGCACTCCCACCTCGGTCCACGTCGAATATTACGCTCATATCGTAGAGCGTACCTCCGTGCTGCGCCGGCTCATCTCGGCGGGTGGGGAGATCGCGGCGCTGGGCTACTCCGAGGAGCAGGAAGTCAGCCAGGTGCTCGACAAAGCCGAGTCGCTGCTCTACGCCGTTTCCCAGCGCACTACCACCCAGGAGTTTGCCTCGATAGAGCAGGTGCTCAACGAGTATTACGACCGGATCGAGTCGATACAGAACAATCCGGGCGCGGTGGTGGGCGTTCCCACCGGCTATCACGACCTCGATGAGGTGACGGGGGGCTTCCAGCCCAGCGACCTGCTGATACTGGCGGCGAGGCCGGGCGTAGGCAAATGCCTGCCTGGGCATACCTTGATAGATGACCCATCTACTGGTGAGCGCGTCACCTTGAAAGCCTACTTCGAGCGCAACCTGGAGATGGTCATGGGCATCTCCGATGTTGGCGAAGTGCGTCCCACCCATATCTCCCACTGGATAGATAGCGGCGTGAAGCCGACCTATAAGGTCCGCACGCAGCTAGGCAGGGAAGTCGATGTGACTGGGCACCATCCTTTCTTGACGGTGAATGGATGGGTGTCACTCCACGACCTGAAAGTTGGCGATTATATAGCGGTGCCGCGCAGGTTGCCTGTGTTCGGCAAAGATGAGTCGCTGTCGCCTGAGCGGGTGCGCCTGCTGGCTTACCTGATAGCTGAAGGCTGCCTTACCCACACATCGCCGCAGTTTACCAACGCCGACCCTGTTATTGTCGAGGACCTGAAAAGGTGCGTCAGGCAGGAGTTCCCTAGTTGTGCTGTGCGCCTGCAAGTGGATAGCCTTATTGACTACCGTATAACCTGCCCCTATACACCCGGCAGCAGGCGGGGTGTTGCCAACCCACTGACCGTGTGGCTGCGCGAGCTTGGCATATGGGGCAAGAGCGCGCACACCAAGAGTTTCCCCGCTTGCGTGTGGCAGTGGAGCGCGTCGCTTCTCGCGGAGTTCATCAGGACGCTGATGAGTTGCGATGGCTCTATATACCCGGATAGCCGAGGCAATCCGCGCATCGAGTTCAGCGTGGCGTCGCAGAGGCTTGCGGAGGATGTTTACCACGCCTTTGTGCGCTTTGGCATAGTGGCTCGCCTATACCGCAAAGGCGCGAAGTGCTGGCGAGTGCAAGTTACCGAGGGCGCATCGGTGCGCCGCTACCAGGAGGCGATTGGCTGGATTGGCGAGAAGGCTGGGCGATTCCCTGATTTGCCTGGGCGTAGTTTGTCCGAGAGCAATGGCAACATAGGCCATCCCCCACAGGAAGCTTGGGCGTTGGTTGGAGAAGCACGCAAGGCGGGCAATCTCTCGATGATAGAGCTTGCACGGCAGGCGGGCGAGACAGTTGGCTATGGAAAGTACGCTGGATACAATGCTCACACTAACCGTTCTGTTCCGCGCAGCCGCCTTGCCCGGTATGGAGAGGTCCTGAACGATAATAACCTGCGGCTCATTGCAAGCGCAGACCTATTTTGGGATCCAATCACGCACATTGAATACGCAGGCGAGCAGCAGGTTTATGACCTAACCGTGCCGGACGGCAGTAACTTTATCGCGCAGGATGTGTGCGTCCACAACACCTCCCTTGCCCTGGGCATCGCCCACAATGCGGCCATGAAGGGCAAGCATATCGGCATCTTCTCCCTCGAAATGGGCCGCGAACAGCTTGTACAGCGCCTACTTGCCGTCGAGACCGGGGTGGACAGCCAACGCTTGCGCCTGGGCTACTTGACCGATGACGATTGGGTGCATGTGTCGGATGCCATTGGGCGGCTGGCTAGTATGCCTATCTACATAGACGACAGCGCCGGCCTCACCATCTCGGAACTGCGCTCGAAAGCCAGGCGGCTCAAGGCCGAGGTGGGCGTGGACATGCTGGTGATAGACTATCTACAGCTTATGCAGGGCAGCTTCCGCCGGGACGGCAATCGCGTGCAGGAAGTGAGCGAAATCAGCCGCAACATCAAGTTGATGGCCCGCGAGTTGAACATCCCGGTGCTGGCGTTGGCCCAGCTGTCGCGCGCTGTGGAGAACCGCACCAAACATACGCCTATGCTGTCGGACTTGAGAGAGTCGGGCAGCCTGGAGCAGGATGCAGACGTGGTGATGTTTATCCACCGCGAAGAGATGTACGACGAGGATACCGAGAAGAAAGGCATCGCCGAGGTACATATATCCAAGCACCGCAACGGCCCCCTCGCGGTCGTTCCGTTGCGTTTCTGGCACCAGACCACCAAGTTCACCGACCTGGAGGTCTACAGGACCGAACCGATATAGGTTGCCGCCCAACTGTTGTAATTCACCGCAGAGGCGCAGAGTACGCAGAGACGACGCAGAGGTTTGTAAGGGTTTCCTTACTTGCCGACTGCCTCTTCTTTCACGATCATGTTATTCCAGCCGGCACTCTTTACAAGCCGGAACAACTATAAAAATCTCTGCGCGTTCTTTGTGTACTCTGCGCCTCTGCGGTTAAATAATACCTCGGGAAGAGGAGTTGCATGAAACCTTTCGTAGGATTCTCAAGTGATAGGACAAAGACCGTCCGTGTGCCGGAGGGTTTCTTCGAGGACGTGCTGCCCGCCATCACATCTATGCTGGAGATGAAGGTAACACTGCACCTTTTTTGGCGGCTGGCTCACAAAGGTGCGAATACCGTGCCGCGCATGTTGAGCATAGACGAGATGGAGGAGGATAGGGAGTTGCGCTCGGCCCTCTCTGCGGCAAAAGGTCCGCGCCCCTGGCTTGAGGCGTTGCGCGAGGGGCTGGAACTGGCAACGGCGCGGGGCACGCTCCTGCAAATGTGGGTGCGCGAAGAACCGAACGACATCAGCGAGGGCCGCGCCGAAGCCTGGTTCATGCTCAACACTCGCGACAACCGGCGCTGGCTGGAGGCTCTCGGCAAAGGCGAAATAGATGTCGCCTCCACGCCGCTCGCCCAACTTGAAAACAGTCAACTTAGGCCCAAGAATCAAAACTCTAAACTCCACGTAGTGGTAGAACGTCCCACCATCTTCGCCCTGTACGAGCAGAACATCGGGCTTCTCACACCGCTACTGGCCGAGAAGCTACAGGATGCTGAGGGGCGTTATCCGGTAGAATGGGTAGAGGCGGCTTTTGAGGAGGCCGTGAGCAACAACAAGCGGAGTTGGCGCTACATAGAGCGTATTTTAGAGCGGTGGGCTGTGGAGGGTAAGAATAGTGGACAAGATAGGGGACTTGCTGAGCGAACTCTCGATCCCGATAAGTACACGAAGGGCAAGTATGCATTCCTCTTCCGACCGGACTAGCGAACCTATGGGTTCGGGCGACCGGGACGGGAAAGGCAAATCAGGCGCTGCTGAGGACGCTGAAGGCGCTGAGGGCGCTCATGCCGCGCCGCATCATCTGCACCCGGCGCAGGCGCTTCAGACGGACGCGCTCTGCCCCCAGTGCAGCGGGGTTGGCTGGCTGCGGCAGGACGTGCCGGTGGGCGACCCCCGCTTCGGCAAGCTCTATCCCTGCGTGTGCCGCACCCAGGCCACCGAGCAGCGCAACCTCGACGACTTGTATCACCTGAGCAACCTCGAGGCCTTTTCGCACAAGGTGTTCGCCAACTTCGACCCCGAAGTGCCCGGAGCCGACGATGCCTACCACGCCGCCGTCGAGTATGCTACCTATCCTGAGGGCTGGCTTGTGCTGATGGGCAGCTACGGCACGGGCAAGAGTCACCTGGCGGCGGCTATCGCCAACCATGTTGTGCAGGACCACCGGATGCAGGTCTACTTCGCGGTGGCTCCCGACCTGCTTCACCACCTGCGGGGCGCCTACGCTCCCAACAGCACCGTCACCTATGATGAGCGGTTCGAGCAGATACGCTCGGTCTACCTGCTTGTGATAGACGACCTGGGAGCCGAGCAGTCTACCCCCTGGGCGGTGGAGAAGCTGTACCAGATTTTCAACCACCGGTACAACAACAATCTGCCCACCGTCGTCACCTCCAACTCCGACCTGGACAACCTCGACCCGCGCATCCGCTCACGTCTGTGCGACCCCGACCTGTGCCGCCACGTTTTTATAACGGCAGGGGACTATCGGATGCGAAAGATGAACCCTCGCTTCGCTTCGGGAGGCTGGGGGAGCAAGGGAGGCAAAGGGGACAACAGCGGCTACAGGCGCACCGGCGGTTAGAGCTGCCTACCTACCCATGGCATCGAACAGGGTGTTGAGCGATTCAGCCAGGGTGGGGTGGGCGAATATACCGTCCCGCAGGGCAGTGTAGGGCAGCTTGCCCATCATGGCGATCTGTATCTGAGCCATAACCTCCCCACCTTCCAGGCCGAGCACCGCGCAGCCCAAGATTTGGCCGCTCTCCGGGTCCACGACGGCTTTCATCATGCCGCGTGTCTCGTCCGTTTCCAGCGCCCTCGCCACGTACTTCATCGGTATTTTGGCGACCTCTATCTCTTTGCCCTGCTCCCTCGCCTCGTCCTCGCCCAGGCCCA
>JBBSIX010000210.1:0-6093 GCA_038231875.1 Chloroflexia bacterium
GACCTGTGGGCGGCCCTGTTCGGCGTGGGCGGCGTGTGGCTCTTTTCCAGGTGGTGGCGGGGCGACGGAGGACGGCTGCTGTACGCGGGGTCCCTCTCCCTTTTCACACTGGGCATTTTCACAAAGGAGAGCGTGTTCGCTTTTATAGCGGTGATAGGGGCCTCGGCCTGGTACGTGCTTCCTCCGCGCACCTTGAAAAGATGGCTCCTCCTGGCAACGGCCCTCCTGCCGTTCGCCGCAGCGTTGACCCTCAACCTCGGCATTAGAGAAGTAGTGTGGGGCGGCCAGCACAACTACTCCGACATCAGCAACGACTACCTGCTGTTCTTCTGGGACCAAACAGTGGAGCATCTGCGCCCGGTGCTGGCGCCGATACTGCCGGTGATCTTCGGAGAGCGAGCAGTGCAGGCGGTAGCGGCCCTGTCTGCGCTGGGGCTGCTCACCGGCCTGGTGGTCTACGGCCGTGGGGTGGCGAGACTACTGCTGGTGGCGGGGGTGTGGCTGGCGGTGTCGCTGGCTCCGGTGCTGAACCTGGGCATACCACGCCCCGACCTGCAAAACAGTCGCCTGCTCTACCTGGCGACGGCAGGCTACTGCATCGCTGTAGCCGCCCTCTTGTGGAGCGCGGTGTCGCAAGCACGGCGCTTGCGTGTACCCTTATTAGGGGCGATAGGGCTGCTCATCTTCGCAGGTGTGGCCGTGACCTGGGTGCAGTTGCGCCCCTGGCACACGGCCACCGTGCAGGCTCAGGAGGTGGAAAACGAATTGGCTCGCCTGATCCCGCTTCAGGCGCGGCCCCAGCGGATGGTCTGGTACCTGGAGAACGTGCCGGAGCGTTACAAGGGGGCCTGGGTGCTGCGTTCGGCTATCAGCCGCACCCGCTACACGCCCGACGGCGGTTCGGACATACCCGATGTGGTGCGCGTGCTCCAGGCGACAGAGGCCCTGGTGGGCAGCGACCGGCGCGATGCTTTCGCCCTGCGCTGGCTCTACGACGAGGCGGCGCTGCGCTGGCACATTGACTACGGGGTCGGCGTTACCCAGGGCGGTGAGCCGCCCTCTGCCGGGAAAGAGGATGCAGGATCGGCCTTGCAGGTGTGGGATTTCAGGGGCTGCGTTGAGAGCGCCCTGGCTGCGTGGCAGCCCAATGCTGCGGACAGCCGTTGCGAGCAGAGTCGGGGTCTCATCCTGAACCCCACCGGCGACGGTCCGCAGCTAACCGGACCGCCCGTCAGCATCAACCCTGCGGCTCAGGCGGGCCGCTTCGTGCGCCTGCGCGTGGCGGTGCGCTACCACCCGGCGGGGGTGGAGGGCAAGTCGCTCATGCGATGGCTTTGGAGGCAGCCCGGCGCTACGAACTGGGACGACGCTAAGAGCAGGGCGCTGCCCATCAAGATGGACGACGAGACGCACATCTATTGGGCGTTTCTGACTCCCGCCGACCTGCAAGGGGCAGTAGCCCGGTTGAGGCTCGACCTCAGCACCGCCGTGATGCCCGCAGAGGTGCGCTGGATCGCGGTAGATATTGTACAATAGGGGGACTAAAGAGAATTGTGAGGGACTGAGAGCGTGCAAGGTCATGCCTGGGAACCGAGAAGGGGGAGATTGTGAAGCGACTGCTTGTTTTGGCCTTGTGCGTGTCGGCAGTGCTTCTGCCGGCTGCGACTTCCGCGCCTGCCCGCCCACTGGTGACGCGGGTGCTCTTTCTGTACGGCAGCGTGCCGCCGGGCACGGGCGCGGAGGAGATGATACGCCTGGACAACACCGGGCGCAACGGCTATTCGCAACTTGCCGACCTCCTCCTTGATAGGCCCGGCTATTCCCTCTTTGAGCGCGTCGATACCGACCCTGCTGTCAGTCCGCTCCTGGACGGTACGCTGAACCGCTACGAGATGCTGGTGCTGGGCTCAAACAACCGGCGCTTCTCAGTCGAAGAGGCGGCTGTTGTAGACCGCTTCGTGAGCAGGGGCGGCGCGCTGTTGGCCCTCTCGGACAGCCGCTTTGGGCTGTCGCCCGACCGGAGCACGAACGCTCTGGGCGCGGGGGAACTGAGCACTAATGACCTCCTGGCGCAGTTCGGCATGAGCATCGAGCACGACAATTATCAGGTGGTGGTGGCCGACAAAAGCCGGTTCGCTCTCCCTGAGCACCCTATCCTGAGCGGCGTAACCGCCTTCAAGGGCGAGGGAGTGAGCCTTGTACACCGACTAGGCCCGCCCGCTCAGATAGTGGTGCGTGGAGACGGCCTGTTGCTGACCGACGGTCAGACCGTCACCGGCCCCGACTATGCAATCACAGCCGTTGCCGAAGTAGGCAGGGGGCGGGTAGCCGCCGTTTTCGACCGCAACACCTTCTTCAATGTGGGCGTGGGCAGCGACGGCACCGACCTGGGAGAACTCGACAACCGCCGGTACGCCCTCAACCTGTTCCGGTGGCTTGCCGCCCCGCACCCGCCCACCGATGCCGCCCTCTACTGGGCAGCCTCTACCACCCAGATAGACAATTCGGGGGCCAGGCGAAGGTGAGAGCAACAGCTCCTATGCAAGGGTATGAACCGTGAGGCTGTACATACGCGGAGATGCCGGGTGGAAAAAGACCGGCAGGGCGGCTTTACTGTTCGTGCTCATACTGCTTGTGATCCTGGCCGGGCCGGCGCTGCTCCGGTACGCTTCCCTGGGCGCGGATGCTACCACAACCCGCGCTTCACGCACTCCAACTGCGCCTGCCGTAGAGAGCCGCGCCGATGCTTCATATTCGGAGGTACAGCCTGAGATAGCGTCGGCGCTCAGTACCCCGACCCCCGACCCGCAACCTACCATGCCTCCTGCCCTCACTGCCGTGCCCACCCCCGACCCCCGGAAGCCCCTGGCCGGGCGGCGGATCGGGCTTGACCCGGGGCACGGCCCGCGAGACGACCTGGGCGCGGTGCTGCTGGACCCCGATACCGGCAGGCTGGTCCTCTCGGAGGCCGAGTTGGACCTGGACCTTGCGCTGCGCTGCCGGGATTTGCTGGCGGCGCGCGGGGCAGACGTAGTGCTTACGAGGGAGAGCGCCGATACCTTCACCGCCCCCTGGCCCGCCGATGCCAACGACGACGGCACGGTGGGCGGGGCGAGCGACGATCTGCAAACGCGGGTGGACATACTCAACGATTTTCGGGCGGAGGTGTTTGTGAGTATCCACGCCAACAGTAGCTCCGACCCGGCCAAGCGCAAAGGCATACAGGCGTTGTACTGCGCCACCGAGGATTGTGCCTTCCCCGCCGAAAGCAAGAGGCTGGGCAAGCTGGCGCTCGACCAGTTGGAGGCCAAGTTGGAGGCGGCGGGATACCCTGTGCAAAAGCGCGAGCTACGCAGTGACCTCTGGTCGGATGGCCCCGACGACCCGGTCGGCCACCTGTTCTTGCTCGGCCCCACTGTTATGCCGCGCCATGTGAGGGCGACCCGGATGCCCGGCGTAGTCGCCGAGTCGCTCTACGTGACCTCGCCGGCAGAAGCCTCTCAACTGAAGAAGGATGCGGTTCGCCAGGCGATTGCGCTCGCCTACGCCGACGCGCTGCTGGAGTATCTCACCGGCGACACAAAGAAGTAAAGCGCCGGCTATCGTCCCCCACAACCCTGCTTCCCCAGGTACTCCACGCCCAACAGACCCAGCAACACCTCTTGAGGCGATCCCTTGTACTCCGGGTGGTACTCAAGGCGGTTGCGCTCTAAATACTGCACCGTATAGAGCTTGCCGTCGGCCTGGTTTTGCTCCTGCATCTCGCCTGAGAGCGGATAGCCGAACACCGGCAAGCCGCCGTTACGGTTCCACCAGCCGCTGAACAGGTTGAGCGCCTGGCCGGTCTGCGGGAAGTACAGCAGAGAAGGCTGTTGTGTCTGGGGAGCGGGCACGCGCCCGAAGTTACGGCCCTCCGTGAGCCACACGCCCAGCAAGCCAAGTTGAATATCTTCGGGAGCCTGGTTCTCAGGGTGGTATTCAAGGCGGGCGCGCTGGAAGTACTGCTGAGGATAAGACTTGCCGTTGGAGGAAGGGGCCGAGAAAGGCTCGGTGATCGGGAAGCCCAGCACGGCTACCGCTCCATGCTCTTCCCAGTAGCGGCGAAAGGGCTTGCCGAGGTTGTGGCCCGTTTCGGAGAAGTAGAGGCTGTCGCCGGCCGGCCCAGCGCCGACCTTTTGGGCCGCAGCGCACACCGCACTGCCTGGGCTTGAGTTGTTGGGAGGCGGCTGCGCCGGCTTGCTCCCCTCGGTTTGCGCGCCCTGCACGGGCTGGGGAGGCTGCGGTGCGGCGGGCTTGTGTACCACGTAGATCGGGCTGCTGCCTACAGACAAGGAGAGCGCGCCGCCCCGCGCGGCCATCGTCCGGGTCGTGCCGTCGCGCTGCGTAACCCCGGCCTCGGCGGACAAGGTAGGGAGGCTCACCTGGGCGGGATTTGCCGACCAGAGCACATCCACAACCTGACCGTCCGGGCGCAGGAAGCGCACAGCGTCGGCATCCGGGCCGTCGAACGTGAGGAGGTCGTCCACGTAGATAACGCCGCTCCCCGCAGGCTCGTCCGGGGTGTTCTCCAGGCGGAAGCTGAGGAAGTTGAGCGGGTAGTCCGGCACGCCATTGGCGGCGCCGCCCGCGCTGCCGGGGGCGTACTCCCAATCGAAATAGTAGCCGTTGATATGTGCCTCGTAGTAGCGCCAACCATCCTGTGGGCCTGTTACTGCGCCGAGGCGCACCTTGAACAGCTCGCCGTCGCGATCGCGCAGCCAGGCCGACAGGTAGTTGCCCGAAGCATCTCCCAGCGCCCACAGGCCGAGGCGATTAGGCTTGCCGGACAGTGGAATAGGTTGGGGAGCAGCAAAGTCCACCGCCTGGTTGGTGGAGGTGAAGTTGTACTGCAACTTGCCTGCGGAGGGGCCGGTGCGATGCTGCTCGGTGGAGATTGTGAAGCTACCCCGGTCCATATTGCTGCGGGTCCAGGGTGCAGAGGGAGAAGCGGCAAAGCTCTCGACGAGGCTGTAGCTGCCCAGGGGCAGGCGACCGGCGGGCCGCGCTCCTGCCAGCAGCCGGGCGGAGGCGGCATAGGCGGCATAGGCGGGGCGACGGGCGTTCAGATCCTGGAGGCCCGCTCCCCACGACACCAGGCCCCAGCTATCTTCGGGCTTCGCTGAAGCGTCTTTGAAACTGTACCAAAAGACCCGTTCGGCGAGGCCGCTGGAGAGCACCTGAGCATAGGCCTGAGCCAGATAGTCGGCCTGGGCCTGCTCGTCCAGGCCCCAATCGCCGGCAGGCCAGCCGATCTCAGTCACCCAGAGCGGGCGGTTGTGCCCGTGCCGCTCCAGAAAAGCCCGATACTTGGGGAGTTCAACATCGCGCACCTTGTGTACGTCGGGCAAAGACTGCACCCGGCCTTGCGCCTGATCGAGCGGAATGGCGTAGGGGTGGATCGCCAGTATGTCATAGGAGTCGCCCGCGCCGGCCCGCTCCATCTCCTCAAGGAAAGGCACGGCGTTGCCCGACACGCCGCCGGTCAGCACCTGCGCCGAGGGGTCGGCCTCTTTGATGGCGCGGTAGGCGGTCTTGAGTAGCTCGGCGTAAGCGCAAGGGTCGGGCTTGGGCCGCCAAAAGAGATCGCTATCCGGCTCGTTCCATACTTCCCAATAGCGGACCGAGCCTTTGTAGTGCCCCACCAGGGTTCGCACGTAGTTGGCGTACTCGCCCAGGTCGGGCATGTAGAAGCTGACGGGGGAGGCCGAGCGGTCGTCATCGGGTGAGGGCGTAGCCCAGTTCGCCGAATAGGAGAGGATGCCGAGCACGTTGAGGTTGCGGCTTCGTAGCGCGCCCACCAGCCGGTCGGTGGCCGTCCAGTCGAACACACCCTTGCGAGGCTCTATCAGGCCCCACACGAAATCCTCCCGCACCCACGAGCCGCCCGTGCCCAGCATGGCGTCGGCAGGCAAGCTGAACGAGCCCCAGTCGGGCCAGCGCATCGCCCCGGCTACCCCGAACGGAGAAGCGGGGTCGGGAGCAGGTAGCGCAGGGGAAGCCACAGCCGAGGCCGCATGCTGAGAAGGTGTGAACACGCAGAAGGATAGCAGCAGC
>JBBSIX010000211.1:0-6089 GCA_038231875.1 Chloroflexia bacterium
CCCCGCGCCTCCATCGCCTCGGCCAGGTTCATCGAGCGCTCCATGCCCCCCGCCAGCAGAGGGATAACCAGGGGCACAAGGTCGCCCACGCGCCGCACCTTGTGCCCCCGCAGCGCCTGTGCTTCCCTCACTTCGATAAAGCGGGTCACGGTCTGGGGTACAAAGGTGATGGCGATAGAGGTGACGAGGCCCACCTGGTGCATGGCGGCGGGCACCGACCTGAGCAGGGCATAGTAGTCGGCTCCCGCGCTGAAGGCCGCGAATACCGAGATGATCGTCAGCAGGGAGAGCGCGTCCAGCGCGGCATAGGCCAGCCCTTCGGCTGTAGTCGGGCCGCCCACTAGGGGCCATTCCTCCGGCAGCCTGAACAGCACGGTTGTGCCCAGGTGCAGGCTCAGAGCCTTGAACAACGTCACCAGCAAGAGCAATACGAGCACCGCACGCATGAACAACCCCCAACCGCGCCCTGTTGGGTTGGCCTGCGGAAGGGCTGTAGTGCGGTCGGCGCTCTCCCCGTCTCCCGGCGCTCTCCCTCTGCCCAGGCGCAGGCTCACCAACCAGGAGGCCAGCAGCACGATGGAGAGGTAGTAGGGGTTGCGGGTGAGGAGGGCGCCCAGCATCGCCGCCAGGAGCCACAGCAGCCAGGCGCCTATGTGGAAAGGGGCATGGCTGTCGGACATGTTGAAGCGGCTGTTCCACATCAAGGTCGGGTGCGTCCTTTCGCCCTGACCAGCCGCCAAACAAGCAACCCTCCTATTACCGCCAGCCCGATGCCTATCCCCAGCGTTTGCGCCAGCGATCCGGTTGGCGGTTGAGGGTCGGGGACTTGGATAGCGGTACTTTGCGCCGCAGGGGTAGCAGTAGAGGTGTCGGTTGGCCTAAGCGTGGGGCTGGGCGACGGGGTGTGGGTAGGTTCGGCAGTAGGTAAACCGGCCGGCGTTTCGGTCGGGGCGGGGGGCAGGGGTGTAGAGGTGAGAGATGAGGTGGAGGTTGAGGTTGCATGTGTGGGCGGTGGGGGCGTACTGCTTGGCCTGGGAGCAGACGGCGCTGTAAGCTCCACCGGCTGTTGGGAGCGGGTGGGGCGCGGCGGCAGGGGCGTGCTTGTTCGCGTGGGTGGTAAGGTGACGGTGGGGGGCCGCCTCGTTGGGGTGGAGCGAGGGTGGGTAGGTGTAGGTATGGCTGTGGGCGGCTCCGATTTGGCCGTTGGAGTAGAGGTGGCGGTGGGCTGTTCTTGAGGCGCTTGGGGCGTTTGCGAAGGTTGGGTTTGAACGGCGGGGCATATCTGCGCGAACGTGGCAAGGGCAGGGGCTTTGCCGCTACTCCACGCCCAGCCGTCCACATCGCCGTCGCGTATTTTGTAGCCGGCGGCTCCCTGCGTAGCAACTTTCCACGCGCCGTCTTTCAGGTGGCTGTAGCTCCAGTACACGCCGCCCGGCCCATATGACAGGCAGGCGCAGGGTTGCGCCGGGAAGTCGCAGCCGTCGGCCCCGATTTTGCAGACGAGCGCGCCCATACTGCCGTAGGACTCCACCTTCACGTCCAACCCGCTCTTGAGCAGCAAGTCGAGGCCGGTGATGCTTTCCTCGGCGAAGGCAACGCAGTATTGGCGCGTGCCGCCGTCCGCGAACTGCACCACCAGCCCCGCGTGATGGTCGCCCTCCTGGGCCGCAGCCGGAGGCGATGCGCTGCCGAGGCCCAGGAGGAGGGCGAACAGGAGCAGAACGCAGAAGTGCCTTCTTCCAGCACCACTCCCGACCCGGCCGGCCCAGCGTTCCCTCATTCAGTCCCAACCGATCCTAGCCGGCTTATACCGCAACAGCCTTGCGCCTCAACGCAGCGCCCGCTCCGAACAGGAGCGCGGCCAGGGCAGCCAACGCGGGCAAAGGGTTGTCGCCTCCAGTGCTGGGCATACCGGGGCTGACGCCCGGACCTTGCGCAGCTTCCCCCGGCCTGGGAGCCGCCAACGTAGCGCCCAGGAGGGCAGGCACCGCCTGGTAGGTCGCGCCCGCATTGTCTTCGGGCTGCGAAGCCTGGTACTTGAACGCGCCGCTGGGGTTTTGCAGTGAGGCCAGGAAAGCCATCGGCCTGGCGGTGTCCGCGCCCAGGGCGGTGAGTGCCTGTATCACGTAGGCGGTTGAATTGGCATCGCTCTCGCTGCCGTTTTCGCCGCCCTTCTGGTAGGGATAACCGCCGTCCGGGTTCTGCTGAGAGGCCAGGTAGCCTTGCGCCCGCCGCAGCACGCCGGCATCGGTTCCGCCCACCGCCAGCAGCGCCTGGACAGCCACCGCCGTAGTGTTGGTGTCGGCGTCGCCCGCGCCCGTTTCCCCTGAGAAAGCCCAGCCGCCGTCCACCGTCTGCCTGCTCTCCAGGAACCGCACGGCCCCCGGCGGCACGCTCTCCAGAGCCGCCGAACCCAGCAGGGCAAAAGCGTGGCCTATAACATCTTTGCCGTACTGCCCGGTCTGCGGGTTGTAACCGGCGTCTAGGGCAGCTTGTAGGCTTTTCACTCCGTTGAACGGTTTGCCTGCCCTCGCCAACGCCCGCGCCAGGATAAGCAGTTTGCCCGCGCCTCCGGGGGTCTTAGCCAAATCGGACACTTTGCCTTCGAGGAAAGTAACGGGTGTGTTGCCGCTCTGCGAGTAGGAGGCCGGGTCTTGACCTGCGGCCACAATAGCCAGGGCCGCGTCTACTGTAGAGCCTACGCCGAAGCCCTGAAAAGAACCGTCGAGTTGCTGCTGCCCTCGCACCCAGGCCAGGGCTGCGTTGGCCTCGTTGTGGTAATCCTGAGCCGCCGCCGCGCTCCCCGCGAATGCGCCCAGCACACAGAGGGCAGCCATAGAAGCGACCCCTGCCTCCCTGAGTTTTGTCGGTAAAGTAAACACTGCTGTTGTTCCTCCTATAAGTCGAAGACCTGTAAGCAGAGGCCCTCGAACTGCCTGCTGCTCTAAACAAAAAACCCTTGTCAAGCGACAAGGGTTGGACATGCAGATGGTGTCTGCCGATTTGGACGAACTGTGCGGCCTAAGGGCTATGCCGGTGCGGTTGCGTCACTGCTCTCCCCCCTTTCTCGCGAAGGTGTGTGGAGTAAGACGTAGAGGCGGGTATCCTGGCTTTCTCGGTTGAGAGTACAGTTGCGGGACAGCGCCGGACTCTTTCGCATATGCGATTTCTACCGGCTTCCCCCATTGCCGCCCTTGCTTCCGTGCTTTGGGCGACCTCTGCGCGTACCTATTCGGTTGTAAGTAGGCCGAGTATAACACCGAGTGCCCGGCTTCGTCAAGGACGTTAAGAATGGTAAGCGGCCAGAAGTAGGGTGGAGAACTCGTAAAGGATGAACTGTAGGGGCAGGTCCCCGTGCCATTTGTTCCAACTAATTCGTTTAGCTACCACATATGGTATGGCAATAGGGCCAAAGTAACTGGGTAAGTGCCGCATTACTTACTCAAGAGGGCCTTCTACACCCCATAGGAGGGACCATGATCGTTCTTATGAGGGTTTCTACACCGCTTTGCCAAGTGAATCGCGGCCTGCTAGCTTCAGTAGTATGCGTCTGTATATGAATTAGTTGGAACAGATGGTCCCCGTGCCTGCCCTGGTGGTTATTCCCCGATCTTCGGGGCAGGGATAGAGGGCAGGCACGGGGGGGTTCTTGCTTCCCAATTCAGGCTTAGAATGACAAAGGGTAGTATGGAGGTACTTGCCCGACATGGCAGCCCAGCGTAGCTTGAAGTGTGGGTAATTACCAGAAAAATATCTACTTGACACCATGCCTCTTTGCCTCTATCATAGCGGCGTAACTACCTTGCGGGCCGGTTAGCACAGTACCACCTGTCACTCTTACGCTTTACAACATGATGGTCTCTCTTTTTCTTACAGCCCCAGGGTTGGTTAGAGACAGCACTGCCTTGTTGGTGGTGTGTTTTGTTCGCGATCCTGAGATGACATCTCCGATTAGGGGAATAGGAGACCAGACATGAAGAACCTTGTGCAAATGAGACGGTTTGGTGGGCGCGCCTCCTCCAGAGCAGTGCTTGTCGCTGCTTTGATGTTGGCGACCCTAATCAGCGGGGGCTGGGCCGCAGGCGCGGCAGGCTCCAATGGAGACATGACCGGTGGGGCGAGCAATCCCCTCTCCCCCGCCGTCACCTGTCCTAGGGGGCAGTGCTTCACCGACGTACCCCCCTCAAGTCCCTTCTTCGACTACATCAACAACCTGTATCTTGATGGGGTGATCAGTGGCTATGCCTGTGGGGGAGCAGGGGAGCCTTGTGACGATCAGAACCGTGCGTACTACCGCCCCGGCGCGAACGTCAGCCGAGGGCAGATGAGCAAGTTTGAGGACCTCGGCAGGCGCAAAGTCACTGGTGTTTACACAGCAACAGGCAATCTCCACGGCATCTTCACCGCCATCAACAACAACCGCGCTTCCAGCTACAACGCAGGGGTGTATGCTGAGGGTGCAACAGCCGTGTGGGGCGAATCCACTTCTACAGGAGGCAGCGACGGCTACAGTGGCTACTTCTTTAATAACGGAGGTGGTACTGGCGTGCAGACCGGAGTGTTTGGAGGAGTAAATAGCTCCACAGGCAGTATGACAACCGCTGGGTTCTTCGAGAATATTGGCCCCTCCAGCGTTGCCAACAGTATAGGTGTCCGCGCCTACACAACCTTTGGCTACGGTGTACACGGCGAGTCTAGTGGCAGCACTGGCATTTTGCAGAGCATAGGTGTGGTGGGCATCAGTAACGCTGCTATTGATGGAGCAGGCGGCGTTTTCACCGCTACACAAACCAACGGCGCTGGGGTAGTTGCCCGGGGTGGCCCCTACGCCAGTGGCGGTTCCATTCTCAGCGGTACGGGCGTCAGTGGCTTTGGCGGCTACGGTAGCGCTGGGGTGTACGGCCAAGATGGGGAGGCAGGTGGATATGGCGTAGAGGGCGATGCCAGGCGTTTCCCCGGCAATGGCGAAACAAGTGCGGTTGGGCTTTTTGGACATAGTTACGATGACACCTCTAGCCACATTGGTCTACGTGTGCGTGGTTCAGGGCTGGCGAGTGGAGGGTTCTCGACGGGGCTGGGCTACAGCATGCTGGTCAAGTACAACGGCAAGGAGGAGTTGCAGACAGGCAGTGTGCTGGCCCTCGACGGCAACAATGCCCTTGTTGGAGACACAGAAGTGCTGGGCACTACTGCGGCAACGGCGGATAACGCGGGAGCTACTGTGGGTGTGGCACAGTACCGGTACACCGTATTCCCCAGCACACCGACCGCAACCGACCCGACCGGCAGCGACGTGCGAGTGCAGGTAGACACCTCAACCACAAAGATACAGCCTGGCGACCTGGTGCAGGTGGTCGTAGTTGGGCAGGCAAAGGTGCGTGTCAGTGGAGCGGTTGGAGTAGGAGACCAGCTTATAGTGAGCAGCACAGGTGCGGTAGTTAGAGCAGAGGAAGGGGCAACACATGTGATCGGCAAGGTGGCCGGCAAGCCCGACAAGGATGGCTATGTGACTGTGCTCATTAAGTGAGGTAGTCTTTCGCTTACGCGCACCATGAAGGTTCCAGGTAAGAGGCGTCATGTAGGCCCCCGTGCTTGCATGATGCTTTTTCTCTACCCCAAGTCTGAACACTTACGTGGCTACTTATATCTCCCATTTCTCTCACCTACAGCAAAATATGTTATAATGCCTACTTGAGCGCTTTACTAAGCAAGAGGAGAAATCAGCATGGCACAGGCTCAGACTGCTAACCCTGCGGAGAAGTTGAGCGAGGGAACCGAGTACGTATACAGGCCCGAAACGCTGGTGCGCCGCATCGAGCGGGTATGGGAGGCGATGCGAGAGAAGGAGTTGGACGGCCTGCTTGTGTCCAATCCCTACAACCGCCACTGGCTGCTGGGCTTCACCGGCGAGGACCAGCCCCCGCTCGATACGGCAGGGTTCGCTATAGTCGGACTGGACGGTATCTGTCTGGTAACTGATGGTCGCTACGATATACAGGCGGCTCGCGAGCTTCCGGGCGAACTTGGCATTGAGGTTGTGGCCCGCACCGGCAAACTGGATGTGGCGCTTGCAGAGCAGATCGGCAAGC
>JBBSIX010000212.1:0-6023 GCA_038231875.1 Chloroflexia bacterium
CACTGGGTAGCGAGCCAGCCCACCGCCTCGGTGTTGAGCGGAAAGACCCCGAACAGCGCCCCCGCCAGCCACCCCAGGCTGCGCTGAGAGGTGATGTCGGCGATCCACAGCCCCAGCACGAGCGCCACCGCTGCGTGCAGCAGGAGGCCTTCCAGGTGGTAGGGGAACGGGTTCAAGCCCCAGAGGGGCCAGTTCAGCCGCCAGGTAAGTAGAAATCCGAGAGGGCGGTAGAAGCGTAGCCCGGCATTGGGCAGCGCTGCCTGCCAGCCAAGCTCGGCCTGGGCTATTCTGTTCAGGCCCATATCTTCGGACAAGAAGCCGATACGCAGCACCGTCACGTAGGCCGCCACCGTCAGAATCGGCACAAGTGCCCAGTATGCGCGGTGGAACCTGGAGAGCGCGGCGAGACGCAGCGGCCTGTGGGCAGACCCGCCTGGATCGGCGGCGCTGTCCGGCTGCACACGCTCCGGGGGAAGGCCCAACCCGGCGTCCTCTCTCCCTGCGATTGAGGTGCTCATGGGGATGAGCATAGCATAACCGCGTGCCGCAGTTCAACCGGCGCACCGGGTGATTACCCGTATCTCAAGCGGTGCTTGTTAACTTTGTCGGCGGATGGCAGATGTTACATATTGTCATTCTGAGTAATCATGGCCCTCATACCACAACCGACAATGAAAATGTGCGCGTCCGTCGGGGCACGGCGCGCCGTGCCCCTACTCTATTTTCAGAGGAGCCTGAATTGGGCACAGCCCAAGAACTGAAGAATCAGTGCGCCGGCAAGACGGTCGGTCTACGGGACGTTACGTTGTACTCAGAAGGACAAGCACTCTAATCGCCGGATATCATGCTCCTCCGGCTGATTCCTCGCTGTGCTCGGAATGACAAGGCTTAGTATTTGCTGTTTACGCAGGCAAGGCGGCCCAGCACCGCTTCAGATGTGGGTAATCACCAGGCGCGCCAGCCGCGCAGCGACAAGCTACTTTGCCGACTTGACCTCAAACAACTCGACCCGGCGGAACTCGGCCTGCCCTGTGCCTGTAGCCCGCAGCCACACAGTGGTGCGCTCCGTTTCGGCGGGCACAGTAAAGGCGAAGCTGCCGACGGCCCAGCTTGCCGTTGGGCGGCACAGAAAGCCATTGCCGGTTGGAAAAGCCCCTGTGGGCGCATCAGCCTCGGAAGCTGTTGTGGCAAAGACGCGCTGCTCGCCCTGAAGGGCGCTGTTGCGAAACTCGAACCTGAGCAGGTAGCGGCGGCCCGGTACAAGCCGATTTGTGACAAGCACGGCGTTCAACTCCGCCCCTGTGGGCGCAAGCTGTACAACGTCCCCGCCTTCCGCCGGAGCTACCCCGGGCCGGAGCGTCCACCGCTCCAACGGCGGCTTGGGGGCCGCCTCGCTCGTTGCCGAGAGCGGGGGCAGCAGGTTGGGACCCAGTTGCGCCCGCCCAGCCGCAACATCCACCAGGGTGGCCGAGGAGAGCAGCCCCGGCTGAAAGGCGCTTCCCCAGCGCAGCAGAGTAGCCGCCTGCTGAGAAGCGTCCCCTCCGGGCGAGGGGGTGCGTATCACCACCTGCCCCTGAAAAGACGCGAACTCAAGCCCCTCTCTTGGCACGCCGTCCAGGTCGGTGGGAGGCGGATAGTTGGTAAAAACAGCCGCCCACACAGTCCCCTTACTTTGGGCCAACGCTTCGGCGTCCGCTTCGTCCAGCGCCACCCCGTCTATGATATTTATGGGCGAACGGCGCAGCCAGAAATAGTGCTCAAGCCCGGAGCGCACGAAGGCTTTGTACTTACCCATCACCAGCACACTGGAGCCGGATGGGCTGTTGGCGATTATATAGTCGGCGGCTCCCCGATAGTCGTCTTTGGGTATGTCGTACTGCCCGGCGAGGGCGGGAAGGAGACCAGTCAGGGCCAGGGCAATCGCCACAAAGTAGGCCGCGCCCAGCGCCGCTCGTTTTGCTCGTGCAGCATACAGCTTATCTTGAGCAGTCGCGCCGACTGCCGGCAACAGCCACACCGCCAACCGCCGTATCGCCTCGGCCAACGTCTCGACCCCGACTGCCGCCGTCACCACCAGGGTGGGCAGCAAAAAGCTGAGATAGCGGGATTGAAGTTGCACAATCCCGCCCCCGTACTTGAAGATCAGCACGCCCACCGGCACCAACAAACCGGCCCCCAGCAGCAGGCTTGCTTGCCGGTTGCGTGGCAACAGCAGAGCCAAAGCAACAAGGCCTGCCAACAAGAACGCTGCCAACGCCCCGCTAAAGCCATATTCGCCCAGCTTGTCCGCAAACTCCCCCAGAGTGGCCGCGTGCCGTGCATCTACCTCGCCGAAGCCCAACGTCTTACGCTGGAGGAAAGCAGCCAGGAAAGGCAACCAGGGCGCGTAGGCGGCAGCCGCCAACAAGGTGGCCCCAAGCGCCGGGGCAAGCAGGCGTACGATGTGCGGTCGCGACGGTTCTCCCCGGGCAACGGCTTTCCGGCGCACAGCCCGCACTTTCAGGACTAGCGACACCAGCAGAAAGACGTAAACGCCTGCCGTGACCAGCAGGGCGGTGTAGTGGGTGTAGAGGTTGAGGATGGTAACTACAAAGAAGGCGAGCCACTCGACATATCCCCCTAGCCTTATACACCTATGCGCCAACCAAAGTTGGAGGGTAGTCAGCAGCATGAGGATGGCATAGGGGCGAGCCTCCTGGCTGTAGTACACAGCGAACGGCAGCAGGGCTAGGAGCAGCGCCGACATGAGGCCCACCCGCCGGTTCACCAGGCCTTTGCCGAGGAGATAGATGCCGGCGATGTTCAGGGTGCCGGCCAGCGCAGAGGGCAACCGCACGGCCCAGTCGTCCCCGCCCAGCCCCCGCAGGAGCCAGGTGAGGATGTTGAGCAGGGGCACTACATCGGAGTAGACGTGGGTGAAATCAAACGCCTCGCCCAGCGAAGAGAAGCGCACCACGTGAGCCTGGGCAACCTCGTCGAGCCACATGCTGCGAGCGTCGAGGCGGTAGAAGCGTAGGGCTGCTCCCACCAAGACCAGGGCGATGAGGGCCGGCGCAGTGAGGACTCGATAGCGGGGCCGGTCGCCGGATTGGACCGCGCCGCCTGTGCCGATCTCTTCAGAAGGGGTTGTTACAAGGGCCAAAGGTGAGGGCTACCCCAATGCAAAACTATTCCAACTATCCTTATCAATTCTCTAACGCCTGTCTGAAAAGGATATAGAAGAATAACACTTTTCGAGTAGTTGCAGCAAAGCGGTTGAGTGGCCACGAGCATTTTGCTACACCATCGTGGGACGGATGTTATAATTGTACTGACACTTCAAATCAAGAAGGAAAAGCATGGCAACAGCACTAAGTTCCCGGCATTCCACAACCGCACGAGACGAGTTATACGGGTACTACAAGGGTAAGATCAGTCTTAATCCCGAACTGAACCGACAGCTTGTCAGCTACCAGGCCGACAAGGAGATGCCTGTCTATCGTTGGTTCAAGTACCGCGAGGGCTTTACATCGAGACTTGTGCAGTATCTATTACAAAAGGTTCACCCGAACCCGGGCTTGCTGCTTGACCCGTTCGTAGGCTCAGGTTCGGCCCTGTTTGCCTCATCCGCGCTTGGTTGGCAGTCATGCGGTATAGAAGTGTTGCCGGTTGGCGTGCATGCTATGGAAGCTCGTAAAGTAGTCGATCAGGTAGACCCTGACCTGTTCTGCGCGACCGCCGCCAAGTTGCGGACAATGCAATTCGAACCCTACTACGACGACGAGTATAGCCCAAAACATATAGCGATAACAAAAGGGGCCTATCCCTCCGAAACCGAGCGCGAGCTTGCAGGCTATATTGCCTATTGCAACAAATATATCGAGACCGAAGACGTGCGCCGCCTGGCCTTGTATGCGAGCTTTTGCGTATTAGAGGAGATTAGCTACACTCGCAAAGATGGACAGTATCTACGATGGGATTATCGTGCCGGGCGCTCGAGGGGAGCAAGAAACTTTGACAAGGGGCGGATATTCACTTTCTCTGAAGCCATACAAGCGAAGCTTGACCAGATGGCATGGGATATTAGCGTCAGAGACCTGGGCACAAGCGTGACTACCACAGGACAGCGAGTTCTTGATCTTGGGCAGGGTGGTGACGAGCGCGGTCAAAAGGGCGGACGAGCGGCGGTAAGTGTCCCTACCCCCCAAGTTATAGAGGGCTCCAGCCTGGATGTGCTGCCCACAATACCGGATGCAAGCGTAGATTGCTTTCTCACATCGCCACCCTATGCCAATAGATACGATTACACACGCACATATGCCCTTGAGCTTGTATATCTAGGGTGCAGCCATGAGGACGTGACTCGGCTTCGCCAGGCTATGCTTTCATGTACGGTCGAGAACAAGGCTAAACGTAAGTACATGCGGGCACTTTACGAGAGATTACATCGTGAAGCTCACTTCGACAAGGCCGAGAAGGCTTTCGAGGCACAAGAAGCCCTACAAGAGGTGTTGCTGATCCTGGACAACCTGCGGGCTAGAAACGAACTGAACAACGCTAACATTGCAGACCTTGTACGCAACTACTTTTACGAGATGTGCTTTGTGGTCAGCGAAATGGCTCGTGTGCTGACCCCAGGCGGGCATGTGACTATGGTGAACGACAACGTGAGGTACGCCGGCGAAGAAGTGCCCGTTGACCTGATCCTTTCGAGCCTGGCCGAGCGATTCGGGCTTGAAGTCCAACAGATTTGGACGCTCGGAAAGGGTAAAGGCAACAGTAGTCAGCAAATGGGAATGCATGGCCGCTCAGAACTGCGGAAGTGCGTATATATTTGGCGAAAGCCCGAATAGGGGGGAATAGCTTGCCACCGTCACCTGAGAAGCAGAAGGCATGGCAGGCTGACCAGCTTGCCAAGAGCCATTTCTTCCACCAGAAGCTACACGAATGGGGCCTGCTGGACGTGCAAGATACTATCGAGCAGGTACAAGGCGACCAGCTTACATGGCGCACACCAGAGCAGCGTGCGGCACTTGGTATATCGGAGAACGCCTGGAATAAGGTCATTCACAACGGCATAAAGCCGGTGAGAGTGTTTGCCCACCCCACGGTACTGACTGAACTAAGCAGGAGCGTAAGCTATTATCGCATGTTGTCTATGGTGTCGCAGAAGTCTACGCCGCACGCCGGTGCCGACACAAAGCCCTTTGAGACGGGAACGCGCTTGCCTGCACCTGATAAGGCCCTTCTGATTGCTAGGCAGCTAAACGCCATTGTAAGCCGGCTAATTGAGACGGACGAAGCGATAGACCCAAGAGAGTTGGACATGTGGCGAGGTATGGCGGCAGGCAGCCAGGCGCAAGGCTCGTGGCAGAACAGGAAGGGCGACGTTGGAGAGGAGGGTGTTGGCAGCATTGTGAAAATCAGGCTTGTGGAGAGAGACCTGTTTGCCGACGAACGGGAGGGCACATCGGTTCTCCGGCTCAAGGACGGGCGCACTATAAAGTTTGCCTCTGACCCCGATATTGCGTGCTACCGAGCGGGACTCATAGAGGTTGCCGTCGAGATAAAAGGCGGCATTGATACGGCTGGCGTCCATGAGCGTTACGGGGCAATCGGTAAAAGCTTCGAGAAGCCGAAAAAGGCCAACCCGAAGTGCACAACTGTGCTCATAATTCAGGATGTGTCGCTGACGGCGACTGCAAGAGCCTCCCTCAACAACAACGCGAATATTGACCACTGGTTCACGCTGGAGGACATTCTTGCCGACGAAGCACAGCGCGAGAAGTTCCTAACGCTGTTGGACATCTGAACGCACTCCGGAGTCGGAAACAGCCCTGAGCGTCGAAGCTCAAGGGCCGGCGGGGAGAAGCGGAAGTGCCGAGGCGCAGACTCGAACTGCGGACCCTACGATTTTCAGTCGTATGCTCTACCAACTGAGCTACCTCGGCAAGAGGATGCCAAATTGCACCTACTTTTAGAACACCAGAGCTAGTAAAGCGTGGGGAAATTAAGTGTGGCTATATACCTAGTATGCTCCGTCC
>JBBSIX010000213.1:0-6020 GCA_038231875.1 Chloroflexia bacterium
CGGGAGTTATCGTGCTGGGCCGGCTGCATTTACCCCTCCTACGGTTTCGACGTGCCCGGGCACACTAGGGGCAACAAGGAAGCCGCGTGCCTGGAGAGCTTCTCGAACCAGGTGGCGTGCTTGATCCTGCGGCCGTCGAGCTTCGGCCCGAGCCACTTCCGCTAGTGCCGCTAACTCATGTTCCTCAAACGGTACGGTAATCCGGGAAAACTGTCCTAGCATCGTAAAACCCCCTTAACTAAAGAACTGGCCCCTGTGGGAATGCCCACTGAGACCAGTTTAGAAGCTCGGATGCGTGATTGCTAGTAGCGCAAATGCGTGTTTAATGCGTGTTTAATGCTTACATGGTGGTTTGCGCCCGCCCCATAGCCCGGGCCTTCGCCTCGGGATGATCTTTATAGTACCGTGTGATCATCACTGCGAACATTGCCGGAGTTATGTTTGGGTACTGCCTAAGATAATCTTCACGGCTAACGCCGCCGCTCATCTTGAGATGTAAATACCCCGCCACTATTGCCGGCTCAGACCCGCGGCTTACCCTCTTCCTTCCGCCCGGCCCGCTACCGAGCTCACCGGCATCCGGTGGGGTCTCAGGTGGGGTCTTCGCCTCAAGGGGCTGCCCCTCTGGGGCCGGCGCCAACTTCTCAGTGGGCCATCCCTCCCGAATATATTCGTAAGTCCGGGGGTTGCGCCACTTTAGCTCTGCAACAGCCGAAGGGGACTTATCCAGTATCAGATTATAGATATGATTTGAATAACTTGGATATTTGGCGGTTTCCGGGTAGGCATTCCACATACAGACTGTTACCATCATCTGATCTTCGCTTATTGAGGGTCGCACTTCAACATAGATTATGGTTCGCTGCTCGCGGGCTAGGGGCATGTCGCTCCGTAGCTCAAGGATGGCGGTGCCGTTTCTGGTTGTGCGCGCTTCAAAGCGACCAATTTCAAGCATTCCATTCGCATGTGTCAGGCAATTAAACTGTCTGTCCCCGTCTACCCCCAGCAGCCAGGTTGTGAAGCTTTCTACGTCGAGCTTAAGGTTCAATGGCGGGAATGCCGTACCTTCTTTTTTGACATCTTCCACTTGTGCGAGGCGGGTGGGCTGCGTGCCTCTCCCGTCATGCTCATCTTCAGGCCACGCAACGAAAGACTCCGGGTTAGTGGCTATCTGCTCGTTTTCCACAGTCGTACTCCAAAACCGAAAACCCGCCCCGGACTGGTAACAGCAGCCGGTAGCAGGTCTTCGAGGGTAGTATACGCTTCCATGTCCGGCGCGGCTGTTACCCACTCCGGTACTTTGTGCTCACGAACATTATAATAGATAGGCCCCCACGCACCCCTCTTTTGCACTATTTCTCCACGTGGATGGGCACTCTGAACCCAACATAGCCGTACATAGCCGGAGTAGGCTTTGCCCACGTTCAGCAGGTCGCCGTCCGGCCCCAGCACCGCGAACGTGTAGTCCGACAGCATGTTGCGCCGCTTGCCGTGCCCCCACTCGACAGCCGTCACCACCACATCGAGGGTCGCCAGCGCACGCTTGACCTTGAGCCAGGCCTTGCCTCGCTTACCTGGCGAGTAGACCGACCCCGGCATCTTCACCATCAGTCCTTCGTTGCCCCGACCTCGCGCCGCCTCGAACATGGCGTCCAACGGGTGCTCTCCCTCGCCCTCAGCTTGCGCTTCTTCTGCAAGCAGCTCCACAGATACCAGTTCGTTGGGCGCGGTCAGGAGCGGGTAGGATAGTTCCAGGCCGGCCAGCAATTCCTTGCGCCGCTCCAAAGGCAAGGCCGGCAGCGCCTTGCCGTCCAAGTAGAGCAGGTCGAACACCACGCAGGCGACCGGCACCTCCTTGAGCAGTTCGTCGGACACGGTTTTGCGGCCCATCCGTTTTTGCAAGGCCGAGAACGGCAAACAACGCCTCTCCACATCTCTCTGCATCGCCACGATCTCGCCGTCGAAGATGACATCGTGCGGCAGTCCAACGAGAGCCTCGGCCACTTCGGGGAAGCGGTTGGTAACGGGGTCGAGGGTTCGGGAATACAGTTCCGCCCGGTCGCCTTGCTTGTGTCCCTGGGCGCGCACCCCGTCGTACTTGTCCTCCACGAACAGGCGGGTTTCGACGCGTTTGCCGGCTTCGGCGAGGAGGTCGCCCGGCCCCTCGGCTGGGGTGGCGAGCATGAACTTGAGGGGGTGGAACAAGCGCATGACGGCCTCTTCTAACTTGCCGTGCCGCGCCAGCAGCGCTGTTTCGCCTATATCGCCCAGCAGCATGTTGGCACGCTGCACCTCCTCCACCGGTACGCCCGCCATGCGCGCAAGGGCCTCCTCCACCAGCGACTCTTTGAGGCCCATGCGCATGTCGCCCGTCACCAGCTTGACGATATACTTGGCTTCGTGGGGAGCGGCGTGCGCGAGCAGGTTACGCAGCAGCAGAGCTTTCCGGCCCGTGCCCCGTGTGCGGGCAAGCTCCTCAAAGCCCGCCATCGCTGCCCCCAAAGTAAGCGGCTCCCCCTGTTCGAGGGGTTCCTCAGGCATGATCTGCGCGGCCACGTCGCCCATGTCGCCCAGCCGCACTACCAGGCCGCCGTACTCTTGCGAGTCAACGCCGGATAGCTCGATGAGCACCGTCGAGGCTGTGCTGAAGCCCACATTGAGGGTGCGCTCGTCGGTCTGGGGGAACGGGCGGCCCGACAAGAAGCGGCAAGCGACTGCGAGGTCGGGGTCGCTCAGGGTCGCCAGATACTCCCCCAGCACTGCCAACTTCTCCAGCCGCTTGGGGGTGGCTCCTACAGCGTCGGCGGCGATAGCGAATCGTGCCAGCGATGCCGGACTAATGCACATCCTCCCCGCCGTGTGCCTCCAGCACCCGCTTTATATCGCCCCCGGCCACCTCGCCTGCGCGCACACTGACCAGGGTTCCACCCTGCTCGATGCGGGCGGCGTACTCGCGGGCGTACTGTTCGGGCACACCGATGTCGGCCAGGCCGCCGATGATGCCCCCAGCCGCACCGCCTGCCAACAGGCCGCCGATGGCGGCGGCGAGCGGCCCGGCGGCCAGGAACGGTCCTGCCCCCGGCACGGCCAGCGCACCCAGCCCCACCAGTAGACCACCCAGGCCGCCCAACGCCGCGCCTGTGGCCGCAGTGCCCCCCGGCGGCGTGCTGTTCTTCATCGGCTCCTGCACCGTCTCCTCTATGCCGGCTGCTGCCGGAGAGTCGGGGTTCACCCCGCCCGGCTTGTCGGGGAAGTCGGTGTAGATGTCTATATCGGCATTGGTTTGGGCCTCGTTGCGGCGCACCATGTCGTCGTCGCGAGACAGCCCCATGCGGTCGCTGCCGCCCAGAGGCTCGTCCGGCGGCACCTCGAAGTCGGTGACAACCGGCATCGGATCGCCAATCTGCTCGGCCACCGTAGTGGAGAGGTCCTCCTGATTGGGCAGTTCGGAGGAGGCGCGATAGGCCAGGGCTTCGTCGCCTATCTCCTCGCGGGCAACGCCGGCCGTCATAAGTTGGTCGGGGTGGTCCTCGTTACGGTAGATAACCGAGATGGCGGCGGCGGGCGCTCCCAGGTCGCGCAATTCGCGGATCGCCCCTTCGGCTGCGTTTACGTCGTTGAACAGTGCGCTGACCACCTGGCCTTTGGGGGCGATAGTGTCGCTGCCTGGGGCCATGCTTTGGCTGTTCTGCCCGCTATCCATTGTCATCATCCTCCGAAGGCGGCAGGTTGACCATACCGGGCGCGATCATGTCGAGGTCGGAGGGTGGTTCGGGTCTGCCGAACTCCTCCTGGGTGTAAATATCCTCCGCTACGTCATGCCCGACGGGGGCGAGACCTGAGCGGGTCGTGTTGGCGGCAGCCTGGGTAGCTGCGTTGTCCACCTCAGAGTCGACGCGCCCTTTCAGGCTGGTGCCGTATACGTCGGTTGCCCCGGTTCCCAGGGGCATGTTGGCGCGCGGCGATTGCATATATTCGACCGGCTGCTCACGCTGGTCGTCGGGCCAGTTGGGGCGCCCGGAGTCGGTCGTCTCGAACTCCTCCGGGCGCGCACCCCGCGACTCGGTTTGGTAGGGCAGCACACCTTTAGCGAGGGTCAGGTCTTCCTCGGCGGTTTCGCGGGCACGCAGCAGGTCAGCCGTGCTTGCGCGGCCCTGCTCTAGGGCTATAGTCTCAGCGAGGGCGGGGTTGGCATCGCCCGGGGTCTCCCCGATAGACTGGATGACAGGCTTGGGGTCACTCAGGCGCTGCTCCGTTGTTTCGGAGGGAGAGGGTACGGCCTCGCTGGTGCTCTTGAGGATAGTATCTTGTCCCGAGGTGTGGTATCCAGGCATGTTGGTCTGCGGGCTGCCGCCTGCGTTCTGGTCGTTATCGTCCATGGTAGTTACTCCTAACAGCAGTGAATTGGCTTCATCTGCTACATAGCCGGATAAGACGTTTCGGCTGTTATAGGTGCAAGATATGTGCCCTTGCAACGGGGGCCGGCTCATGCTAAACTGGACGGTGGACAGCCCGCCCTCAGCGCCCCGGCGTCCTCCAACTCTCCGTCTACACAGGCCTCCACGTTATATAACAAAGGAGCACGATGAAAGTAATAATTCCGGCAGCCGGCTACGGCACTCGTATGCGGCCTCACACCCACACCCGCCCCAAGCCTCTCGTGCCTGTGGCGGGCAGACCCTCTCTCGCCTTTGTGTTGGACGCGCTCGAACCCCTTCCGATAGAGGAAATTATCTTCATAGTGGGCCGTATGGGTGAGCAGATGGAGGAGTACGCCAAAGAGCACTATCCGCAGTACAAGTTCCGCTTTATCGAGCAGAAGGTGATGCGTGGGCAGGCCGACGCGATTGGCATGGCCGAGGAGTTTGTGCAGGGCGACCTGCTTACTCTCTTTGTGGATACCCTGTTCGAGACCGACCTGACGGTGCTCAACAATCTGCCGGACGCGGATGGCGCTATGTTCGTGGCTGAGGTTCCCGACCCTACGCGCTTTGGTATCGCCGTCGTGCAGGACGGCTACGTCAGGAAGCTGGTGGAGAAGCCTGCCGAGCCGGAAAGCAACCTGGCGGTGGTGGGCCTCTACTATTTCAAAGATTCCGGCGCGCTCTTTACCGGCATACACCGGCTGATGGAGTCGGGGCGCAGCCTCAAGGGAGAGTACTACCTGGCGGACGCCATCCAGGAGATGATAGACGAGGGCGCAAAGTTCAAGACTTTTCCGGTCCACGTCTGGGAGGACACCGGCACCTGGGAGGCCACCCTGCACACCAATCGCCACCTGCTGCGGGGCATGGACAGGCACGACGAGCCGTACCTGCGCGGCACATCGCTGGTCATTCCGCCCTGCCATATCGCCGACGACGCTACAGTGGAGCACTCGGTGATCGGCCCGTTCGCCGCTATCTCCGAAGGCGCCGAGGTGCGCGACTCGATTGTGAAGAACAGCATCGTCTCGGCCAACGCCCGCGTGCAGGCCGCCACCCTGTTCGGCGCGCTGATCGGCGAGCGGGCTGTTGTCGAAGGCTCTTACTCGGCCCTCAATATCGGTGACGATTCGGTGTCCCGCCTGTTGAGCGCGGATCAGGCCGCCATTGACGAGACTTTCAAGTAGAAGGCAAGTAGAGGGAGGTAGGCGTTTGACCGACTGGTTGGAGCTATCGGTAGAAGTGGACCCGGAGGCGGTGGAGCCGGTGAGCGAACTGTTCGCCCGCACCGGCTACAACGGCGGCGTGGTGGTTGAGCAGCCCCTGATCGTGCCGCCTAACGAGTACCCCGACTGGTCGGCGTTGCAGCAGCCTGAGATAGACCCTACCCGCCCGGTCAGTGTGCGTACCTACATCGCCGACGACGGGGAGGCCCCCGGAAAGCGGCGAGAACTGGAAGCTGCGCTGTGGCATCTGGGGCAACTGCGTCAGGTCGGCTCCCTGAATGCAAGGGTATGTAAGGAGGAGGACTGGGCCAACGCTTGGAAAGACTACTATGGCATCCAGCGTATGGGCGAGCGCGTGGTCATCAAGCCC
>JBBSIX010000214.1:0-5980 GCA_038231875.1 Chloroflexia bacterium
AGATCGAGCAGAGGGTGGGTATGTTCGGTGCGCGAGCGACGGGCGTGCGCCTGAACGAAGGCGGCCTGCTGCGAGCCGATGCTGTGGTGGTGAACGCCGACCCTATGTACGCCTATGAAGCGCTTGTGCCTCAGCAGTACAGGGACGGCAGGCTGATGAAGCGGATGGAGCGGCTGGAGCCGTCGTGTTCGGGCTTTGTCGTCCTGCTCGGCGTGCGGGGCGACTACCCGGAATTGGCCCACCACAACGTCTTTTTCAGCCACAACTATCGTGCCGAATTCGACTACATCTTCAATCGCCATGAACCCGCCCCCGACCCGACGATATACGTGGCCTGTACCTCCAAAAGCGACCCAACGCAGGCGCCGCCCGGCCACCTCAACATGTTCGTCCTGGTGAACGCCCCCGCCCTCTCGCCCGAGATCTACTGGCCTGCCCGCCGCGATCTGTACCGCAACCATATAATCTCCCGCCTGGAAGCGTTCGGCCTTCAGGACCTGCGCGAGCGGATCGTGTTCGAGAGGACAATCACCCCGCTCGATTTCGAGGAAAAGTACCATGCCTGGCGAGGCTCGATCTACGGCCTGTCGTCCAACAGCCGCAGCACAGCCTTCCTGCGCCCGCCCAACCGCGCCCCCGGCATATCGAACCTGTTCTTCGTGGGCGGCTCCGTCCACCCAGGCGGCGGCATCCCCCTTGTGCTGCTCTCGGCCCGCCTGGTAGCCAGGTTGGTGAAGTAGCGTTGGGAGGTTCGCCGGGGAAATCCCAGCCCTTCCACGCGGCCCGCAAGAACCCCCTGGGCGAGTTGGTGGTCAGCCGGCTGCTGGTGCTCAGGCCAATGCGGAAGACCTTCGGCGGTGTTTACATCTACGCAGACCCCGCCGCTCGCCGCCTGCGCGGGAAACCACCCTTGCCGGTTATCTTTTGCTCGACGCACACGGGCTGGTGGGACGGCTATATGACTTTCGTCTGCAACAGCCGCGTGTTCAAGCACAACGGCTACCTGATGATGGAGGAGGAGAACCTGGCCCGCTACCCCTTCCTCACCTGGGTAGGAGTGTTCGGGGTGGACCGCCACAACCCCCGCGCGGCGTTGGCCTCTATCGAATATATCGTGGAGAAACTCAAGAATAAGCAGGGCGCATCGCTCTGGATGTTCCCGCAGGGCACTATCACCCACCCCGACAGGCGACCGCTCAGGCTGTACGGCGGCGTGGCGAACATCGTCAGGAGGCTTGGGCTGTGCGCCGTCGTGCCGGTCGCTATGCGCTACGAGTTCCTCATGGAGCAGGCCCCGGACGCCTTTATCCGCATAGACGCGCCCCTCATCTTCGACATAGAGGAGGCCCGCCTCTCCTCTCAAGGGATCAACAAACGGCTCGAAGAGGCCCTCACCGCCACCGCCGGCAGATTGCACGACGATGTAATGTCGGGCCGGGCGGAAGGTTACAAGCGGGCGCTAGGGGGGCGTGGGTCGGTCAACCGGGCGTGGGACGGTGTGCTCAAGTTGGTGGGGCGGGCATGAGCGAAGCGGGGCGCGCAGTTGGGCTGGGGTAGCCTCAATCATGCCTGTGCCTGCCCCTCTACTCATCTATCAACTGGCCGTCCTGGCCTTTTTGCTTGCCCTGCTGGGTATAACGGCGATCAACCTGCTGGTGTTACCCCGCATTGAGCGACACCTGCCGCCCGGTGAGAAAGCGCCCCTTGTGGCCGTGCTGGTGCCGGCCCGCAACGAAGAAGCCGGCATCGAGACTTGCCTACGGTCCCTGCTAGCGCAAAACTACCCCAACTTCGAGGTATGGCTCTACGACGACGCTTCCACCGACAACACAGGTCAGATAGCCGCAGGCATAGCCGAGCAGTCGGGGGGCAAGTTGCACATCGTCACAGGCACGGACGCACCGCCTCCGGGCTGGCTGGGCAAGGCTCACGCCCTCTACAACCTGTACAAGGTGGTGCGCGAGCACAGTATGCCGGACTACCTGCTGTTTACGGACGCGGACGTGCGGTTCGAGCCGGCTGCGTTGGGGCACGCTGTAGCGGCTGCCGAGGCTGAGGAGGCAGGCTTGCTCTCCATCTTTCCGCGCCAGATAACAGTCACCTGGGCCGAGCGGCTGGCCGTGCCCACTCTGCTGCACTGTACGGTCTACACCTTCCTGCCCCTGCCTCTCGCTCGGTCAAAACACACCGGCTCGGCCTTCGCAGCCGCCAACGGCCAGTTCATGCTGTTCCACCGCGAGGCATACGAGGCCGCTGGGGGGCACACCGCTGTGCGCGGGCAGATACTGGAGGACGTGGCGCTCGCGCGCGCCGTCAAGCAGGCAGGCTATCGAGTTGTGCTCGCCGACGGCGGGGGGCTTGTTGTAACCAGGATGTACAAAGATGCCTCCGAGGTGTGGAACGGCTACAGCAAGAACGCCTACGCTTTCTTCGGCTACTCACCCCTGTATCTGACTGTGGGCATCGTCGCCCTGGCAGCCCTGTATATTGGGCCCCTCTTTTTCGTGCTGTACGCAGCACTCTCTCAAAATTGGCTGCTGTTCGCCGTCAGCCTGGCGCAGTACCTGGCGGCGGTGGCGGCCCGACTGCTCATATCGGCGCGCTTTCGCTACCGTCTGCTCGACTCTTTTCTCCACCCGCTCGCGATAGCTTTTGTGATTGCCATAGAGCTAAACTCTATGCGCTGGGCGCTGACCGGCAAGGGGGCCTGGAAGGGGAGAGTGGTCGGTGGAGAGAACAAAGGATAGAAGGTAGGGCGCAAACTTTACGGTTTGCTATGTCCTGCCCGCAAGCCGAACTGCCAAACGCCCCACAGCAACACCGCCGCCCCCGCCCCCGCCGCCCAGAAGCCGTGCGCCAGGTCCACCAGGCCGAACATGAGCAAGTTCATCCAGTACAGCGCTACCGGCAGCCATGTCCAGCTAAGGTTGGCTCTACGACTGAGCAGTAGACCGAGCAGCAAGTTCATCAGGAAGGCAGCCACAAACCAGGCGGCGAAGTTGTCCCAGGGTACGCCATAGTAGCCCTCCTGTGCCGGAGAGAGCCATTGCCAATAATCCTTTACATGGTAGGCCACAGGCTCCAGCAGCAGGTCGAGGCCCACCGCCAGGCTTGCCCCCAGCAGGCTCACCTGCCACAGCTTGGCCGCGCCTCCTATGGAGCGGTAGAGGAGTCGCCGCGCCGTGAACAGTCCGCTCACCACGATCAAGAGCCAAGCAAAGCCTATCGCCGCAGGCACGCCGCCGGGCAGATCAGGCAAAAGCACGCCTGTGTAGCGGTAGGGGCCGAAGGGCAGGCCGGTGGCGACGCCAACGTACTCCAGGGCCACCCCAGCCGCAAAAATGGCGAGGCTGCCTAGCGCTCCCCTAGCGCCGAAGTTGGCCCACAGCCACGCCCCCGCCGCCAGGCCGAGCATCGCCAGCAGAAGGCTGCTCATCCATTCCATCCCGAACGGCATCAGGTCGAACGAGAGGAGGAACAGGGCGAAGGGGTAGACGAAGCAGAAAACGCCGAAAGAAGCAAACATCAGCCATTGGGCTGGGGTGCGTTGGGCGCTAATCGGCAGGCGGCGGTTGTTGATAGTGAGGGGCACAAGCGGTTAAATAAACAAAACCCACCGGCTGGTGGGTCTTGCTCTAGTTACAAGGTGGACTATCCGCAGCCGCAGCCGCGTGCGTTGCCGGCATCGGCCCCTGTGTCGAACGAGTGACCGCAGCCACACGAGCGCACCGCATTGGGGTTGAGGATGCGGAAGCCGCCCCCCATCAGGCTGTCTTCGTAGTCGATCTGCGCGCCGCCAACATAGCCGGCGCTCATCTCGTCCACGTACAGCTTGACGCCGTTGGTCTCGATGGTCAGGTCGTCCTCGGCGGGCTGGTCCTCGAAGGCCATGCCGTAAGACATGCCTGAGCAGCCACCCGGATAGACGAATACACGCAGGCCCAAGTTGGGACTTGCGTCTTCTTGTTGTGCGATCAGTTCCTTCAGTTGCGCCACAGCCGAATCGCTCATCGAAACGAGGTCGGTGTTGACGGTAGGCGATGTGATTTTCTGGGTATCGATAGCCATATTGTTATATCTCCTTGCTGTATAGCGTGCCGTACCTATATTTTACCAGATAGTATGCGGGTATGCAAGAGGTTACACTACCGGTGATTACCCACATCTTAAGCAGTTCAAGTGGTGCTTGATAACTCTGCCGGCAGGCGAGAATTACTACTGCTTGTCATTCTGAGTAATCATGGCCCTACGGACTACAACCGGCAATGAAAATGTGCGCGTCCGTAGGGGCACGGCGCGCCGTGCCCCTACCCTTCGTAATCTCTATTTTTAGAGGAGTTCCACATGACCCTGCGGATCACCATTACGAATAAAAATAGGAGAAAGCGTGGGGACACCCCACTCCCCGGCAGGGGAGTTCCCCTGCACTCCTTATTGTCAGAGGAGTTAAGGCCCCTACAAATATCCCGCCTCACCAGAGCTAAAACACTTACCTACTGTAGCCTCTTATACGAGAAGAACAGCGCCAGGGCAAGCCACAATATCGAGTACTGAGTTATCTGGAAGGGCAGCCTACTGAGCAGGGCGATGCCGGTGAAACTCATCTGATTGATGCCGCTGAGAGGGATGAGGTCGGGAAGTTGGTTGAGCACAAAGCGGCTCACGATAAAACCGAACAGCACCACGCCGATAGCCACCATCTGCAACCCCGGCCCCCGCTTCTGGTTGGCGCCTGCGGCCACCGCTTCCGGTACGGCAATGCCCATGAGCAGGGCGGTCCAGAACTCGAACCCCGGAAAGAGGCCCATCAGCACGCCCGCCGCCCCGCCCACCACCAACCCAAAGGCGGCGGCTCTGACGTACACACTGGTGTCCAGCGCATAGGTCGGCACAGACTGCACGTTGGCGCAGTCATAGCACCGGAAGCCCACCGGCGTGCTGACGCGGCACTTGGCGCAGATGGGTGTATCGCACCGCGCACACCTCAGATAGGTCTCCTCATTTGGGTGCTTGGGGCAGTACATAGGAACTTCGGGCTCGGTTGTATCTGTACTATAGCTAGTCATGTCGCTTCTTCACTCTTTCCAGCCACACAAGAGCCGCAAAGCCGAACACCCGCAGGATGCGCCGCCAACGCCAGGGCTGGGTTGCCAGGCGATACAGCCACTCCATGCCGATGCGCCGCACCAGGAGTGGGGCCAGCGGTGCGCGGCCCGATAGATAATCATACACCCCGCCCACCCCCATCGCCAACTTTATTGACCGGGGCAGTTGGTCGCGGTGCTTTTGTATCCACAAGTCTTGCCGAGGCGCGCCGTAAGCGACGAGCAGTACGTCGGGTTGCGCTTTCTCCAGCCTCGCCTTTATCTCCGGCCAGTCCTCATCATGCGGCGAGCCAGGGAAAACACCGGCTATCTCTACGCCCGGATACCGCTCGGCGAGCACACCGGCGGCTTTCGAGGCCACGCCCGGCGCGGCGCCAAGCAAGAAAAGCCGGTAGCCTTTGCGCGCCGACAGTTGGGCCAACCGCTCCACCAGGGCTACACCCGTAGCACGCCCCCGCACCGGCCTACCCAGCAGGCGAGCCGCCGCCACGATGCCTACGCCGTCGGGCGTCGCCAGGTCCGCGCTGTTGAGCAAGCGACGAAAAGCCGGATTGCCCCGCGCCTCCATCACAAACTCCGGGTTGACGGTACACACCTGGTGCAGCCGCGCCGGACGCTCCTCTAGAAAACCTTCTATAAGCGCCGCCGCCCCCTGCTCACCGCAATTATGCACCCGCACGCCCAGTATGTCCACCCGTTCTTCGCGCATAACACAGTGAGTATAACATATCTGAGGCGTGTTTCATGGGCGAGGAGCAGCACAAAGGGGAATAGCTGCGGATCTATAAGATCGCATAAAAAGGGTGGGAAAGTTACTGGGTGGGCCCGGTAGGATTCGAACCTACGACCAAGCGATTATGAGTCGCCTGCGCTAC
>JBBSIX010000215.1:0-5963 GCA_038231875.1 Chloroflexia bacterium
CACAGAGCACCGCAGGCACTGCCCTGGACCAGGCCAACACTACGCCTGAGCCTACCGTAGAACAGCCCCCGCGCATGCCGATGGACGAATTCAAAGCGCTGTACGACGACCCCTCCAAGCGCCCTCTGATCATTGATGTGCGCGCCAAAGCCGCCTATGACGAGGGCCATATACAAGGGGCCGTTTCCGTGCCGGAGGACCAGGTAGATGCCCGCCTGAAGGAGCTTCCTAAAGATAAGCTGATCATTGCTTATTGCCAATGACCGGCTGAGAACGAAAGCGCCCGTGTGGCGAAAAAGCTCCATGACACCTATAATTACGGCTACGACAACCTGAAGGTGCTGCTGGGCGGCTGGAACGCCTGGAAGCAGGAAAACAGCCAAAACCCCGCCGCCTACCCGATAGACTCGAACCCGGCGGCGGTGCAAACAGAGCAGGCCAAGCCGGTAGGGCCGAGCGACAATCAAACGCCCATCGTTATTCAACCGGGAGCTAGTGACCTGAAATCGCCGGTCCCACAGCCCTAAAGAACCTTGACGAAAGAGAGGTGAGCAACCAGTCTCACCTCTCTTTCGTTGTTAAAGAGGTTGATTTCGAGCGTCCGGCTTTGACAGCACCCCACGTGTGTGCTATTCTTCCCCGAAAAGCTTCATGCCCACAAGGAGGGTTTGTGAAAGGACTTATACTGAGCGGCGGGAAAGGCACGCGCCTGCGCCCTTTGACGTATACGAGCGCCAAGCAACTTGTGCCGGTGGCGAACAAGCCGGTGCTTTTCTACACTATCGAGGACCTGGTGGCGGCGGGCATAGACGACATCGGCATCGTGGTCGGCCCTACCGCCCCCGAAATCAAGGCCGCCGTCGGCTCAGGCGACCGCTGGGGCGCGCAAGTCACCTACGTCGAGCAGCCCGACCCTCTCGGCCTGGCCCACGCCGTGATGGTGGCCGAGGATTACCTGCAGGGCGAGCCGTTCGTGATGTACCTGGGCGACAACATGCTCGAGGACCGCGTGGCCCCTTTTGTTCGGGAGTTCAAAGAGAACAACTGGGACTGCCAGGTGCTGCTCAAGCAGGTCCCCAAGCCCGAACAGTTCGGCGTTGCCGAGCTTGAGGATGGCCGGGTAAAGCGCCTGGTCGAGAAGCCTCGCGAGTTCGTGAGCGACCTCGCTCTGGTGGGCATCTACATGTTCAACCACCATATTTTTGAGGCCGTACACAACATCAAACCGTCCTGGCGCAACGAGTACGAGATCACGGATGCTATCCAGTACCTGCTCGATCACGGCTACCACGTCCACCCTCGTGTGCTGGAAGGTTGGTGGATAGACACCGGCAAGCTGGAAGATATGCTTGAGGTGAACCACCGGGTGCTGGACAAGCTAACCCCCCGTATAGACGGCTTTGTGGACGCCGACAGCCAGATCAAGGGCAAGGTGATTGTGGACCAGGGGGCCGAGATAATCAACTCCAACATACGCGGCCCGGTTATCATCGGCAAAGACACCCGCATCGTCAACTCCTACGTCGGCCCCTACACAGCCATTAACTACGGCTGCACCATCACCGACAGCGAGATCGAGCACTCCATTATCCTGGAGAACAGCCAGGTGATCGACATCCCAGGCCGCCTGGAAGATAGCCTGGTCGGACGCAACGTTGAGATCACTCGCTCGCCGATCAAGCCCAAAGCGTATAAGATGCTGTTGGGAGACAACAGTAAGGTGGGCGTGCTGTAAAGCACGGCGGCATGTATATCGTACATAATTCTTTCCTTGCCCCCAACTTGTAGGGCAGGACAGGAACCTGCCTGACAACGAACTTCTACCGCCGAACTGAATACTCGTGGAAGCGAGGGTGTATCATGCTCGCCCTCTCGGTAACAAGTAACGTATAGAGGAGAAACCGCTTTGCAAAGAATAATGGTCACAGGAGGAGCCGGGTTCATCGGCAGCAATTTCGCCAGGATGATGCTTCAGAAGCGCCCCGACTACCACGTGCTGGTGTACGACAAACTGACTTATGCCGGCAACCCGGACAATCTTGACGACTTGCAGGGCAACCCGCGCTTCAACTTCGTCAAGGGCGACATTGCCGACCAGGAGAAGGTGGACGGCACGGTGCAGCTGTACGGCATTGACGCTATCGTCAACTTCGCCGCCGAATCGCACGTGGACAGGTCTATCGAGGAGCCGGGCGGCTTTATACAAACCGATGTGTTCGGCGTGTATGTGCTGCTGGAGGCCACCCGCAAGTTCGGCCTGGAGCGGCTGCTGCAAGTGTCCACCGACGAGGTGTACGGCACGGTGCAGGACGACCGCTCGTTCGGCGAGGACGACCGCCTGCAACCCCGCTCGCCCTATTCGTCCTCCAAAGCAGGCGGCGAGCTACAGTGCTTTGCGTACCACGTCACCTACGGCACGCCTGTGGTGGTCACTCGCGGCTCCAACACCTATGGGCCGTACCAGTACCCCGAAAAGATGTTGCCCCTCTTTATCACCAATGCCATTGAGGACAAGCCGATACCGATGTACGGCGACGGCAAGTATGTACGCGACTGGATGCACGTGCTGGACCACTGCGAGGGCATTGATAGGGCGCTGCACGAGGGCCGCCCTGGGCAGGCGTACAATATCGGTGGGGGCAACGAATGGGAGAACATTGATGTGACTTACCGGGTGCTGGACCTGCTGGGTAAGCCTCGCTCTCTCATACAGTATGTGCAGGACCGCCCCGGCCACGACCGCCACTACTCGATTACCACCGGCAAGGCCAAAGAGGAGCTTGGCTGGCAGCCCCAGGTTCCGTTCGAGGAGGGCCTGGAGGAGACGGTACGCTGGTATCTAGACAACCGCAACTGGTGGGAGAAGATAAAGTCGGGCGAGTTCGCTGAGTACTACGCCCGCATGTACGGCCAACGCGAGGTGCTGTCGCAGCACGGCTAGCGGGCTGTGGTTGGCGCTTGAACAGATATGTCTGTTTCCTCCTTGTTGAACCACATGGCCCGCAAGACGGTTGAGCAGATAAGGTCGGGGCTTTAGCACAAAGCAAGCAACTCGACCAAAGAGGTTGCTAACACTAACGGTCAGTGCGTGTTCATCACGCTCTTTCCGGCCGATGGGCGACAGATGATGAATGTGGGGTTATACACTAACTTGCTGAAGTTGTAGAAAGGGTTGAAACGCAATCATCCCTGACATATTGGGCAGGGCAGTAGCCTTGACGCATTGAGGCTATACGTTTACTTGCCTTGCATGGCCAGATAGCAGGAGGCGCGGTCTGGACGGCGAATTCTCCACATATTTTTCCCTCGTATTAGAGGAGACCCTTACTGAACGAGAGGCTCGCATTATGAGCCTGCGCTATGGACTGGTTGACGGCACACCCTGGACCCTTCAGGCAATTGCCGAGGTACTTGGTATCAGCCGAGAGCGGGTTCGGCAGATAGAGATGCGCATTATACGCAAACTCAAGTATAAACGGTCCACAAGCAAACCCGGCTCGGCAGAGGGGCAATTACGGCAGTATCTATATGAGGCCATTCGGCCGGGCGAGCCTGGAGACCTCGACCGTTTAGCTATCTTTGTTCAGGAGGACCTCGCTCACAAGCTGAACAATACTCAGGTCATGCCGTTGTTGGATATCTTCTCCACCTGGCTACGGGCTTCAGGCACACATTTCTCGGAGCATGACCTGGTAAAGCGTATCGGTGAACGACTCGTTGAACAGCAAGCTGCCTTATTAAGAGAGATCAAGAGGGAACGTAACCGGGCTGCGTTGCGAGCTTGCCTAGATGCTTTCGTTATCTGGCCCAACAGATGCTGCATGGTGGACCTGCCTCTCTACTTGGTACGTCAGCGTGAGGTTAACCCTGACTCTCAGGGTCAGACAGGCGTTTTCGTGAGCGAGAAGCTTGGCCGTTCTGTGCAATATGAATCGCAGATGGAGCAGAGATTTCTTATGCGATTAGAGCAGTCCACAGATGTGGTCTACTACCAGGAGCAGCCCTTTCGCATACCGTATTCGGTAGAAGGACACAACCGAGTTTACATTCCTGATGTCTTCTTCGTAATGGCGGATGGTCGAAGTGTGGTTGTTGAGATCAAGCCAAAACACCAGATCGTGTTGTCCGAGAACCTGCGAAAGTGGCCGGTGCTGCGTGATTTCTGCGAGGAAAAGGGTTATGGAAGGTTAGTCACGGATGGTCGGGTTGGCATCAAGAGCTTTTGGGAGCATCCTGTCCCTCAGGCTTACAGCGACAGGCTTCTTGCTGTGCTTGCCGACGGGCCATTGACCTGGCCGCAATATAACACGATATGCAATCAGTACTCTCCAAGCTGGAATGACTTCATCGCGCTAGTCCTGCAATATCAGCTAGTGTGGTCTATGCACCCCTTCCGCCTCTCCTTAGCGTCCCCTCTCAAAGAAAAGAGACGAGCATATGCAGAATAGCCTGCATCTATGCTATGGCTTATAATATCGTTATAGTATAGTTGTATTAGGGCAGAATATCGGATGTCCACTACACATTCCTTGCTGCCGATGCTGATTACACAGGGAGCTATATCTACCTCGAAAGTCATACTGCCGGCGGCTAACTGTCCAGAAGCGGGGCGTGCGTTGCCAGGGGATGGGAAATGCCAGTAACAATAAAAGACAGTCTGCGCTTCATCAAGCTGGGGGTAGCGACGGCGGCGCTGGTAGCGCCCTCTGTAGAGACTTTCAAGTCGCTGGCCCCTGCGGACACCGTGCCTGAGATAGACGGACTCAGCGAAGGGCCGCCGGGCGGGGGAGAATGGCCTTTTGTCTCGGTGGTCGTGCCCGCGCGCGACGAGGAGCGCAACTTGCCGCGCCTGCTGCCCACCCTACTCAGCCAGCGCTATCCCAACTACGAAGTTATAGTCGTTGACGACCAGTCCACCGACGCTACGCCACGCATCCTAGCGGATTGGGCCGGGCAAGACCCCAGGCTGAGGATTGTCGAGGGGGTCGAACTGCCCCGGCACGAGGGCTGGCTGGGCAAGCCCTACGCTATGCACCAGGGAGCGCAGGCCGCCGGGGGCGAGTGGCTGCTTTTCACCGACGCCGATACCCGGCACAGCCCCTTTTCACTCTCGTCCAGCATGGCCTACGCTCTGGCGCACAAAGTAGACCTGCTCACCATCCTGCCCCACGCCGAGTTGGGCACGCCCTCCGAGCGGCTGCTCATGCCGGTGGCCTTCATGGGCATCGCTACTTTCTACCCGCCCCGCAAGGTGAACGACCCGGCCAAAGAGGTTGCCATCGCCAACGGCCAGTACATGCTCATCAGGCGGGAGGTGTACGATGCGGTGGGCGGGGCCGCCAGGGTAAAAGGCAAGATAGCCGAGGACCTAGAGTTCGGAAAAGCAGTCAAGTCCGACGGCTACCGGCTCCGTCTGGCCGACGGGCGACACCTGATGACGGTACGTATGTACACCAATCTATCGGAGTTGTGGGAGGGGTGGAGCAAGAACGTGGTGCTGTCGTTCCGCGACAACCCTACGGTGGGCCTGCTGGGGGTCACAGGACTGCTGCTGTCACCCACGCTGCCCTTTGTGCTGTTCAGGTGGGCGTGGCGCAGCCTGCGCGAAGCCAAACAGAGCCGAAGTTGGAGCGACAGAGTAGCGGCCCTATGGGTAGGCGCGTTGGCCGTTGCCGGAACCGCCTTGCCCTTTGTCTATCGCCGCAAAGTAGACAAGTCGCTCGGCCTACCGTTGGGCTGGACCCTCACCCAGCCGGTCGGCGTGGCGCTGTTCGGCCTGATCCTGCTGAACTCGTTCCTGCGGCTGATCACGGGCAAAGGCGTCACCTGGAAGGGCCGCACCTACGCCGGACGCCCGTAAGAGTGCGCGCCGAGCGGTCACTCTGAAGTGAGACTCTCGCACTCGGCTGTTTCGATAAACTTCCACACCCGGCGCCACACCTGCTCGCGCTCGGCGTCGAAAA
>JBBSIX010000216.1:0-5834 GCA_038231875.1 Chloroflexia bacterium
CGAGGGCTGCACCGCCCCAACCTACACGACCAACTCTTTACACTCGGCGGTTGTGGAGATAGTGGTCCTCGAAGGCGCTCGCGTGCGCTATACCACCATCCAGAACTGGTCGCACAACGTCTACAACCTTGTGACCAAGCGCGCCGCCGCCTATAAGGATGCCACTATGGAATGGGTGGACGGCAATTTAGGATCCAAGCTCACTATGAAGTACCCCGCCGTGTGGCTCATGGAGCCGGGGGCCAGAGGCGACGTGCTCTCGGTGGCTTTCGCGGGCAACGGCCAGCACCAGGACGCGGGGGCCAAGATGGTCCACAAGGCTCCGCATACCACCTCCAACGTGGTGTCGAAGTCCATCTCGAAGGGCACCGGGCGGGCCACCTATCGCGGCTTGCTCGAAGTGGCCGAGGACGCCCACGGATGCAAGGCCAACGTCAAATGCGACGCTCTGTTGCTCGATGCGGACGCTCGCTCGGACACCTACCCGACCATCAACGTAGCCAACAACTCCACTACGGTGCAGCACGAGGCCACTGTGTCGAAGGTCGGCGAGGACCAACTGTTCTACCTGATGTCTCGCGGCATCTCGGAGAATGAGGCCACAGCGATGGTGGTCAACGGCTTCGTTGAGCCGATCACCAAGGAGATACCACTGGAGTATGCGGTGGAGCTAAACAGGCTGATTGAGCTTCAGATGGAAGGCTCAATCGGGTAGTAGTCAGCAGATATAAGGCGAAAGCAGCATGCGACCTGAGATCGCATGCTGCTTTTTCGATTCTCTCTAGCAGGCTAACTGGCTACCCTAGTTGCGGCGCTGCCGGGCTGAGAGGGGCCGCCGTACACAGCATATCGTATCCCATTCTTGCCGCCGTTCTTCACTGAGTACATCAGGTCGTCCGAGGCTTTTATCAGGCTGTCGGCGGTGTCGGGAGGGGCAAGGTAGGTCGCCACGCCGATGCTGAAGGTAGCAGGCCAGCCGTTGCGCTCCATCGCCGCCAGCAGGTTTTCGCCGAGCCTGCCTATAACGGCGCGCGCTTGCTCCGGGCTGGTTTCGGGCATCAGGACGGCAAACTCGTCCCCGGCGATGCGGGCAACCAGGTCGGTAGCGCGAGTGTTTTCCAGCAGGGTATCGGCCACCACCCGCAGGCAGAAATCGCCTGTGCTGTGCCCAAAGTGGTCGTTGACGGCTTTGAAGTTATCTACGTCCATGTAGACCCCGGTGAAGGGCGTTTTGTAGCGGCGGGCATAGAATATTGTCTGCTCAACCCGCTCATAGAAAGCCCGCCAGTTGGCGACACCCGTAACCGGATCGGTGCGGGCAAGCTCACGCTCGTTGTTCAACGCCTGTCGCATCTTCGATAGAGTAACAGCCACCACCGTGAAGATAATCACCTGCATGCCGATGTTCCAGTAGGCGGCAAGGCTGTCCCAGCCGACAGGCCGGGCTGCTATGTAGTTGAGCGCCCACAGGCTAACGCCCGCCAGGGTAAGAGCCAGGCCCGCCCTCCTGCCGACATACCAGGTCGTAAGGGCCACAGGCAGCAAGTAGAACGGCAGGAAAGAGAACATCGGCCCGGCGAAGAAGTCGATCAGCCCCACCGCCCCCACCAGAAAAATGCCGAACAAGAGCAAACCCAACTTAGGCTGCCTCGACAGGTAGCCGGAAAAACGCACTGGCGCGGCGTGCGTCCCTCGGCGCAACCAGAGGTGCCGGGGCCGCTTGCCGGCTTCCTTTATGGCCGTCAATTGGCCCGGCTTTGCTATTCTGCTCATTACGCTCTCCTGATCCGGCAAGTTATAACCTGTAACGATAACAAATCCCGGCGGTAACAACCTTTAGTCTCGCGCCAGGAAGAAAAACTCGGTAAGGGCTACCGTCGTGAAAAACAACAGCGCATTCAGCCAGTTGAGCGCGCCCAGAGGCGACATCGCCGGCAGCGCTACCAGGAACAGAGCCAGCAGCGAACCTTGCCGCAGCGCTCTCGCCATCTCGCCTACTGCGCTCGTGGAAGGCAGCAAGCGCTTGCCCACCGCAGCCAGAGGGACCGCCAGCCCCGATGCCAGCGCCGCGAACAACAGCGCCAGAAAAGCCGCATAGGTGAAGAAGCTCACCCCTGCCCGGTCGGGCGCGCCGACAAACAGCAGCACATACCCCAGCAAACTCCACGAGCCTGCCCCCAGCAACCACAACGGCCCTAATCTGAGCGCTAAACTGGGCGGCAGGAACAAAAGCAGCGTGCCCGCAAACATAAGCAGATAGGCCGCCACCCTGCTGCCGGCCCACACGTCACTTTCCTCTGCGGCCCCCGACATGTATAGATAGTAAAGCTGGAAAGCCAGGATGCCTACCCCGGACAGCGTGGTGAGGATGAGCGCAATTTTCCTTTGCATAGTTCTCTGTTTCCGTAATCTGTAGGTTTTAGGTTTATTATGTGAATACGCACTGCGATTTTATACTTTGCACAAGCCTGCGAGCGACAGTATACACAGCAATGTGCAGAAAAACGCCCCGAAATGTATACTATAAGGAAAGAAGCGGCTGTAAACAGATTATCATCGAGGGTACAAGTTATGTCAACTAAAGCGGAGGCAAAAGTCGAAAAGTCGGTCGTGGGAACAGGCAAAGTTGCTGCCGTGTGCTACAGCCCGCAACTAATCAACGGCGTCGGCAAACAGGCCCACGAGGCGGCCCGTATCACCCGCTGGGGCATACCAGGCGACCGGCACTACGGCGAGACTCGCGTCAGCCGAGGGCACACCGTGCCCAACGACCGCCCGATCACCGTAGTGGGCGCAGACGGGGCAAGAGCGGCCTGCAAGAGGCTGGGCATCCCCGATCTCCCGCCGGGCGGCCTGGGCGAAAACATCCTGTGCGAAGGGCTGGGCGACCTGAGTGAGATGCAGAGCGGTGACCAAATTCATCTGCGCTCGGAGAGCGGCGAAACACGAGGGGTACTGAACGTGCGTAAGCAAAACGACCCCTGCGCCGGCCTCATGGTCTACCACAAGCAGATGCCTAAAGAGATGATGGGCAAGCGCGGCGTGCTTTGCACCGTGCTGGAAGAAGGCGAGGTAGCGGTAGGCGACACTGTTGTGTGGCTCAGGTAGGGCGGCGCACAGCAGGTTGCCTGCCGCCGCGCCCTATTTACTGCGTAACAAGGCGGCGGGCAGGCGGAGCCAGGGTGCCGAAGCGGCTCATGATGCCCGCCCCCAGGCCGATGCACGCAGCAAAGTAGACCAGTCCCCACAACAACAAGCCTATCCAGCCGGGCAAAAGCAGCGACGGAAGAAGCGCCGCACTCAGTATTACCGCCGCGCCGAGCAGCGACTCAACCACCAGCCTCTGCAAGCCCAGCACAGGGTGGAACTGCCCATGCCACATCGACTCGTACAACCGCTTGCCCAGCCACAGACTTATAGTGCTCAATCCGTACAGCAGCGCCACTAACGCTGCAACGCCCACCACCGGAATGAGCGCTATGCCCACTACGGTGGCCGCCAGCGCCACACTGACGAAGCCTATGACCGGGGTTAGCAGCAGGGCCGAAATCACCCCTACGGCTATTGATGGACCCGGCGCGGCTTCGAGAGTGTCGCCCGACACTCCCAGGCGCAGCGGTGCGGCCAGCGCGAACGCCAGCACAAAAGCCAGGATCAGCAAGCCTACTGCCATCCAGAGGATCAGCCCCGCCACACGCCCTACTGAGTTTGAGAGGTCTTTGGCGACGGTATGAGGCCCGGAAGCGTTGCCCGCCCCCGCCGAGCCGGAGAAGGGAAAGGCCGAGTTTACCCCCGGTATCGGCACGTCCAGCACAGAGGCTTTGCCGCCCACCAGAGCTGCGGGGTCGCGCTTTATCTTGCCGCCCATGACCAGCACGTTGCCTACCACTTCGCAGTGCGGGCCGAGCACCACGTCGCCGTTTGCCACCGACACGTCGCCCCCCACTTTGCCGTTTATCTGAGCGTTACCTTGCACCACCACCACGTTGCCGCGCACTTCGCCCAACACCGAGATACTGCCGTTGGTCACACCGGCGTTACCCTCGACGACCTCACCCACCTTGACGATCATATCCTGGTCTATAGCGGTGCGGTTGGCTTCCTCCTGGGCGGACGCAACGCCGACCCCCGCCACTGCCGGCAACAACATCGCCAGAGCAATCGCGAGGAAACGCCATATCTTCATGCTGTAAGACTTACCATCCAAATCAACGCCTCTGCTTCTCAATAAGAACACGGTTTTCTTTACCCCAGCGCCTCAGTCAGACCCGCGCCTGCCTGCTCAAAGTCCACAGCGCGCTGGTATGCCGACACCACTTGCCAGGCCACCACCAGCATAATGGCTGCCACCAGCCCTCCGGCGGATACCACCCCTGCGCCCACCCCCAGAAGCAGCGAGTTCAGCCAGGTGCCCACAGCCGCGAAGAAAGTTCGCATGGTAGCCACAGACCCCTCGAACGGCCCCCCTACCGTGAGCGCCCCCGACATCAAGAGCGCTATCATAAGACCCGCCGTGCCTGCTATGGAAAGCCCTATCGCCGCCGCCCCGCGCAGGTAGCGGCTCAGGCTGTGCCGGCACTCCAGCAGAGTGTCCAGGCCGGCAATCAGCCAACCTTCCGGCGGCAGCACCTGTGTAGCCGGGCCGGTCGGGACGGAAGACACGGCTGCCGGCCAAACCGCCGCGCCCAACTGCGGGCGATAGACAGGCAGCAGAGCGATCTTGTGCATCACCTTCGCCTGGAAGTCAACGGAGAGCGGCACAGGCTCACGAGATGAGGCGCACAATAGTTCGTCGGCCTCGGACATAGCGGCCCACAACTCGGCGCAGTCCGCGCAACTCTCCACATGCGCCATGAGCAGGCGACTTTCATCACTGCCCAGCAGTCCGTCCAACTTGAGCGACATCATTTCATCGTATGTAGATCGGCAGACCATCAGGATGTACCCCCTCTAAGTTGTTCGGCCAGCATCTTCCTGGCCCTGTGTAGTTGCGTTTTCACTGCACTTTCGGTCAGCCCGGTGGCGTGCGCTATTTCGTCGTAAGACAGGTCGTTGTAGTAGCGCAGCACGGTAACGGAGCGATACTTGTCGGGCAGCGTATTGAGCAGTTCCAGCACCATCCTGCTCTGCTCGTTCCGCAGCGCCAACTCCTCCGGCTCCGGCTCGTTGCTGGGCAGAAAGAGCGCCACATCGTCCAACGGCGCGGACGGTTTGCGACGGCGCAGCAAGTCTATACAGTAATGAGAGGCGATAGACAGCAGCCAGGTAGAGAAGCGTCGGTCCAACTGAAAAGTGTGCAGTTGGTTCCAGGCGCGCACAAAGACCTCCTGAGCCGCGTCCTCGGCCTCCGAGGGGTTGCCCAGCATGCGATAGGCCATATTGAACACCGCCGTCTGGTAGCGGGTGACAAGCTCAGCGAACGCCGTCTGGTCGCCCCCCAACGCCGCCTGCACCGACAGCCGGTCTTGCTCGGCTGAGGAGAGGGTGACGGCAGGGAGAGCGGCGGCTTCCGCCGCCTGCGCTGTAACTACCCCTGCGGCAGGAGCCTGCACCCGACCGGGTGTGGCGGTTGTAGCGGATTGCCCGTCCATGCGCCCCCCGTTGCCCGTATGTACCGTATCGGAACCGGACCTCGGTGTGAACAGCGTATCCAACTTGTCCAGGCCAAAACCCAGCGCCGGCGATTTCACCGGCGGGAAGTTCGGCAAAGCTAAGGCAGCAACAGACCCTTTATTCATCGAAAGCGCCTCCTACGCACGACCCTATATACGTATTATGGCGGTAGGATGTTGCAAAGCCGGCCGGTTTCGCCCCAGCGCTCGCCCGGAAGACTC
>JBBSIX010000217.1:0-5794 GCA_038231875.1 Chloroflexia bacterium
CGTGAGGTAGCGGAGGGGCACTATCCGATCAATGACACAGTGCTGTCGCGCCCGTTCGTGGCCTCTCGCCTGCTCAACCAGTTTCGCGAGCTGGCCTCCACCGAGTCAGAGGGAGGCGAGTCGGTCTTTGCGCCGCTCACCACCCGCGAGGTAGAGATACTGGACTGCATAGCGCGCGGCAACTCGAACAAGGAGATCGCCCGCATCCTCAATATCTCCGACCAGACGGTGAAGAACCACATCACTTCGATTCTGCGTAAGCTGGCAGTGAACGACCGCACCCAAGCGGTGATCTACGCCCTCAGGCACGGGTGGATAAAGATGTCGGAGGAGTAAGGCTCCATTATCAAACAAGCTTGCTGAACGTCACGCAGAAACGCGAAGTACGCGCAGAGATTTCAGGGTTGCCCCTCACTTCGGCTCATAGGGGCGTAGACACCCACCTCCCCGCCAACCACTCTGCGACATCACCGGGTATATTGGCAAGGGGGCTGTGCTTGACCGTAGCCTCCGGCAGAGAGTTGAGGAACGCCTCGCCATAGCGCTTCGAGGTGATGCGCCGGTCCAACACGACCACTGCCCCCCTATCGTTGCGGCTCCTGATGAGGCGGCCAAAGCCCTGCTTGAACCTGAGGATGGTCTGGGGCACGGAGTACTCCAGGAAAGGGTCCTCGAACCCCTCTGAGCGCGCCGCGAACACCGGGTCGGTGGGCACCGAGAAGGGTAGTTTGGCGATCACCAGCACGGACAACGCCTCCCCCACCACATCTATCCCCTCCCAGAAAGAGGACGTGCCCAGCAAAACAGTGCGCGGATTGTTCCTGAACCGCTCCAGCAGTTGCCGCCGCGAGCCGTCTATGTTGTGCCCCAGCACTGCGATGCCGGCCGCTTCCAGAGGGCGCTGGATCGCCCGGTAGGTGGCTCGCACTGCGCTGTGCGAGGTGAACAGCACAAGGGCGCGCCCTTGTGAGGCTTTACACAAGTCTACAAGAGCTTCTTCGAGCCGGCGTTGGTAGCCGGTGGTGGCGGGTTCCGGCATGTCCGTAGGCAGGAGCACGAGGGCTGCTTTTTCGTAGTCGAATGGCGACGAAAGCTGCAATTCCGCCCCACTGTTGAGGCCCAGGCGTTCGCATATGTAAGAGAAGCTGTTGTCGGTAGAGAGGGTGGCTGAAGTAAGCGCCACCGACTTCTTCTTGGAGAAAAGAAAGCGGTCCAACAGGTCGCCCACGTGCAGGGGGGCGCAGCGCAACGTCACATCTCCACCCTTCACCCTCGCCTCCATCCAGTAGACGGAGCCTTCTCCGGGGTTGACGATGGCGGCGTTGGCGTCGGCCCTGATCTTGTGAACCGAGGTGTACAGGTTACGCAGTTCGATCAACAGGTCGGCGTAGGCGGGAACGTCGCCACTGCCAGTAGCGGGCATCTTGTCCCAATCGAGGTCGCCCAGCACAGTGCTTATGCGCCCCAACCCATCCTCTATCTCCTTCAGTTGCAAGTCGAGGTTATCCCACACCACCTCCACCTGGCCCCAGGAGGGGTGTACCCGCACCCCGTGAGTGATGCGCCGGCGTAGGTCGTACACGTTCTGCTCGTCCTGATACACTTCCAGCACCGAAACGAGATTGTTGAACAGTTCAGTTGCCGACCGGCGGGCGCGCTCGATGGCAGGGCGTATGCGGCTCACTATGTCATCCACCGCTGTGAGCAGATTGCGGTTCGCCGCAGCCCCGGTTCTGCCTTCTTTGCTCTTCAAGCCTCTGGCTATTTCGGCTGCCGGCCCATTACGCAGGGAGGTAAGGAAATCATCGCTGGTGGAGCGGGAGCCGGAACTGCTCAAAGTGTCGAGCAACTTCAGCAGGGTAGAGCGGTCCACCCGGAAGCCGAGGGCCTCGGTGGCCTCGTCCTCCAGGTTGTGGGCCTCGTCTATAATTAGGTGGCTGTACTCCGGCAGCACCCCGCCCCCCATCGCAAGGTCGGCCAGCAGCAAGGCATGGTTCACCACGATCACGTTGGCGGCATAGGCGTTGCGGCGGGCGCGGTCGAAGAAGCACAGGCCGTGCTGCTTGACCCGGCACTCGTACAGGGGGCAGCCCTCCTCGCTCACCTTGATCTGGTCCCACACGCTGTTTTCGTCGTTCAGCAGCAGCAGTTCGTTGCGGTCGCCGGTGGCGGTCTGCGGCAGCCAGATCATCACCTTCACCATAACGCGCAACTGCTCTATCGAGAGAGCGCCGCCTCGCCGAAAGCCGTACCAACGTCGCAGGCAAACGTAGTTGCCCTTGCCCTTGAGCAGAGCCGCTCGAAACGCGGGGGTCTGCGGCTGCTTTTTCTTCTTACTCGGCTCTTGCAGGAGGCGATGCAGGAGAGGGAGGTCTTTGTTGAAAAGCTGGTCCTGGAGGTTGATGGTGTTGGTGGAAACCACTACTTGCCTGCCGGTACGCATGCTGTAGAGCACAGCGGGCAGCAGGTAGCCGAGGCTCTTGCCGGTTCCCGTGCCGGCCTCCACTATCAGATGCCGACCCTTATTGAAGGCATCAGCAACAGCCTTCGCCATGTCAAGCTGCTGTGGGCGGTATTCATAATGCTCCAAGGCTTGCGACATCGCACCGCCCGGCGCAAGTATGCTTTCAAGCTCGGCGTGCTCCACTGGATAGCGTCCCTCGTAGCCGGTGGGTGCGGGGGTGTAATAGAGGTCCTCGCCGGGGGCGGGAACGGGAGGGGCCAACAGGCCCACGTCCAACTCGGCGTCGGAGAGGCCCTTCGCCTGCAATTGGGCGCGTATCGAGGAGCCGAGGCCGGAAGAAAAGGCAGTCTTGGCCCTTTCGTGCTCTACCTCCTGGAAGAGCAGGCGCAAGGGCCAGTCGCTTCGGCGAGTGGCCGCGCCTATCTCGCTCAACACCTCGAGGGACAGTTCCTCTATTCGCCCGCGCAAAGCCAGGAACACCCGCATCGTCAGTTCGGCATCGGCGGTGGCGCGGTGGGCGCGGCCGGCTTCGGGGTCAATGCCCAGCTTGGCGGCCACCGCCCGCAGGTTGTACACTGCCGCTTCGGGCACGAGCAGGGTGGCAAGCTCAAAGGTATCCCAGGCTACATTTTTGAGATGGATGCCGTGCTTCGCCAGCATCGCCAGGTCAAGCTCCACAGATTGGCCTACGACCGGCGCATCGCCCACGAAGCGTACAAAGGCCGGAGCCACATGCCCGATAAGAGGGGCGCGCTGCACGTCGCTCTCTTTGAGGCCGGTAAGCTGCTGCACTTTATACGGGATAGGCTGCGAGGGGCGCACCAGGCTCTCCCAACGGTCCACAACCTGACCGTCTCGGAACTTCACCGCTCCTATCTCGATTACCTCATCCCGCTCCGGGTTCATCCCCGTAGCTTCGAGGTCGAAGGCTATATAGGTCTTTGACATACAGGTGCAAGGCGCAGGGTTCTACGCCTTCAGTATCCTCTCTCTTTATCTACCTTGTTCTTTAGCGGTTCGCCCTGCATGTAGCGGGCGAGATTGTCGGCGAAGATGGCGACGGCGCGTTCGTTGTAGTAGGGGTTGGAGCCGGAGTTGTGCGGAGTGATGAGCACGTTGGGCATGCTCCACAAAGGGCTTGATTCGGGCAGAGGCTCCTGCGCGAACACATCGAGGCCCGCCCCCGCTATGCGGCCCCCTTCCAACGCCGCTACGAGCGCCCCCTCATCCACCAATTCTCCCCGGCTGATATTGATCAGCACAGCCTCCGGCTTCATCGCGGCGAACTGCGCCTCCCCGATCATGCCCCTGCTGTCGGGAGTGAGCGGCGCGGCCAACGCTACATAGTCGCTTGCCGAGAGCGCGGCATTGAGCCTGCTGCTGGGGTAAAACCGCTCAACCTGTTCGTCGCCGGGCTGCTCCTCGTCTATAGAGGCGCGCACAACCAGCACGGTCATGCCAAGCGCGCAGCAAAGTTGCGCCGTGCGCCTGCCGATTGGCCCATAGCCGACTATGCACACCGTCTTGCCGGCTGCTTCGCCCCCTCGGAACCGCTTCCACTCGTGCGCGGCCTGGGCGCGTACCGCGATGTTGAACTTGCGGGCGAAAAAGAGGATCATCGCCAGGATGTGCTCGCTGATAGGGATGGCATGCACACCGCTGGCCGTCGTCAGCAGGAGGTCGGGCCGCCTGGTGAAGATGCCTTCGTCCTGCATGTGGTCCGACCCTGCGCTCGCGAGTTGCACACACCGCAGATGGGGAGCCTTTTCGAGCCACTCTATGGGAAAGCGGAAGGCGAACAACACCTCGGCCTGAGCCAGCAACGGCTCCAACTCCGCTTCGTCGAGCCTGCTCCAATTCTCAAGACTGGTTCCCGGCTTCTCCGAGGCTACACGCCTGAAGGCCGGCATGACGAGCACGCGGGGGTCCACCGCCGCGATTTGCTCCAAGAGATGCTCGTCAAGCGAATAGTCAACCAACACGGGCACTCTGTTCGGGGCTGGGTCGGGGAGGCCTAAGCTTGGGGGCTGCGCCCGCGCACCAGGATTGCCCTCACCGGAGGGTGTGCCGGCTATGGGGGACTGTCGGGACATAGAGGGTAACTGCTCTTTCTAGACGGGCCGCATGGGTGACGCAAAGGCGGCACTTGGGAGGATAGCCCTGCGTGGGCACGTGCCGCTTATTCTACACTAAGAGTAGGCGGCGACGCAACGTGGACTGTAGGTGTGTAGGTGTAGCTGGTCAGAAGTGTGGTGGTGAAAGCCGGCATCTCGGCTGGTAGAAGCCCACCGCCCCCGTTTCGCTCATATCCCGTCAGGGGAGTACGCTGAAACTCACTATTTTTAGAGCAAACCCGAGAGTAAGTAATTAGCGCTTGAACAAGCCGATTTGTTATAATACTTGCGGACCGTTCATCTGTTCTTCGTTCTATGGAAGCGCTTCAAGACCCCGAGAACACCCTAAGTGTAAGTCGCGAGCTGCATTCTTCGACTGTGGCTGCACCATCCTTTTTGCCTCCGTCCGGGTAGCTCCGCTTCACCCTCGGAGCCAAGCAACGTTTCCTCGCGTTTGCATAACAAGTATCGGTATAGGTGAAGTAAGCCGAGTTTGGCTAGAAAGAGAGAGAGAATAATGGCCCAGAGCAAGCACGTTATACACAGTAGGGAGAATAATAGTACCAGCACAAACGACCTACCGACCTTTGACATATTGTGCGGCGTGCAGGCAGTAGCAACCGGCTTCATCAGCATGCTTCAGGAGCAAGGCTTCCGCTACGAGAAAGATTCCCCAATCAAGCTAATCATTGACGTACAGAGAGGCTTTGCTTTACACATGTTGGAGACTTTAGACAGGACGAATCTGCATCTGATTGTGGTGACCTTCAGCATGTGCCGCGAGTACTGGACGGACCTCTTAGACTTGAACCCAGATATCCTGATCGTGGACGAGCAGTATGAGCATGACTTTGCTAGCGCAATAATGAGAGCTGCGCGGGGTGAGCAATATTATCACGTACCAAGCCGTAAAACCGTGCTCACGGCCAATGAACGGGCGACGCTACGCTGCCTAGCGCGAGGTTGGAGTAACAAGCACATCGCAAAGTACCTCAACCTGCAAGAAAAAACCATTACAAACACACTCACCAACATCTATACCAAACTCGATATTTCCTGCCGTGCGGAGGCTATACTACCTTGATTGCTAGATAAGATTAACACAAGCCAACGCAAGAAGAGAGGCAAGGACCTTGATCTCAAAACCAGGATTGGTGCGGGCGTGCAGCCTCTGTAAGCCCATCTTCTCCAACTGGCTGTTGAACGTCTCTATGCC
>JBBSIX010000218.1:0-5735 GCA_038231875.1 Chloroflexia bacterium
ATCAGCATACCTCCAGCATCTGCTGACTGGAGTATACCATGATCAGTGGCTAGCTTTTTTGTCGACGGTCCCTTACACGTTGCAACCATTTTTGGCCTTCATGCGTAAATAGGGTATAATGATACTAACGGAAGGGACATGCAAGCCGCCTATAACAGGGGGCCTGAATTGGCTGCGCCAAGAACCACCCCCTGTTTTACGCCCGGAGGCAGCTGGTGCATAAAGTTCATGCAACCGCAACGCCGCTTTTGCCGGGCATGGCACGGCCCTTGCTTATATATGCGGCGTAACCCTGAGATTGTAGATGCGTAGCAGCAGCAGTAAGATGTTACAGCATCGAGTACCGCGCATGCGTAGGCTTTATGCCTATGCACATGGCGCTATGTGTTTGCAACTGTGTGAGGGCGAGCACGTTAAACAGTATGCATGAGAGCCGCTTACATAGGCACGGCTTCTTTTCGGTAATCCAAATATATCGGCTGCGCTGCGGGCTTTCCAGGCAAAAGGACGGACCGGCAGACAGCCGCCGGCTAAAAACTAAAATAGCTAGAGGAACAAGGCAATGATGACATTGCATCGCACTAAAATAGACGAGGCATTACTTAAACATTTCGGTTATGATGAGTTTCGACCCGGACAGATAGATGTGCTGGAAGCTCTCCTGCGCGACCAGGACGTACTCGGGGTTTTCCCCACCGGGGCGGGCAAGTCGCTGACCTACCAGTTGGCCGCCTTGCTCCTGCCCGGCACCGCCCTGATAGTGTCCCCACTGATCGCTCTTATGCGCGACCAAGTGATTGACCTTCAAAGCCGCAGCATAGAAGGCGTATCGGCCATCAACTCCACCCTCACCGACGAGGAAGTAGACGCGCACCTCACCGATATGACTAATGGAGGCGAGAAACTGCTCTACGTCACGCCTGAGCGTTGCGCCGACCCGGACTTCCTGGAGCGGCTGCGACAGACTAATATCTGCCTCTTTGTGGTGGACGAGGCGCACTGCATCTCGGAGTGGGGCTACGATTTTCGCCCCGCTTACTTGATGCTCGACAAGGCGATCCAGGCTGCGGGCCGCCCGCCGGTGCTTGCCCTGACCGCCACCGCCACCCCCCAGGTGCGCGCCGACATCCAGGCAAGCCTGGGCCTCAAAGACCCCCGCGTGATTATACACGGCTTTGACCGGCCCAATCTCACCTTCTCGGTGGTGTCGGCTTCGACGGCGCGCGAAAAAGATTGGCAACTGCTCAGGTTGTTCGGCAAGGCCCCTTCCGGCCACGAGAACGGCGGCAACCTCTCTACGAAGGATCAGTACAATGGCCTCGCTCCTGGTGTAATCGAGAAGCTGCACTATATGGAGGCCGACCTGGAAGGCTCGGGTTTGGTGTACGTGGCGACGACGGCTGAGGCCAAGCGGGTGAGCGAACTGCTCAACGAAGCCGGTATCAAGTCGGGATATTATCACGGCCAGTTGAAGAAAGGCGAGCGCGAGCGCGTGCAGCAAGACTGGATGGACGAGGTTACTCCGGTGGTAGTGGCAACTACAGCATTCGGCATGGGCATCAACAAGACCAACCTGCGCTATGTAATCCACTACGACCTCCCTGCTTCATTGGAAGCGTACTACCAGGAGGCCGGCCGTGCCGGGCGCGACGGCGAACCGGCCAAGGCTACCCTCATCTACGACCCACGCGACCGCAACATACAGTCGTTCTTTATTGGGGGCAGCGTGCCCTCGGAGGGCAACCTGCGCGACCTGTGGGACGATATACGCAAGGCTCTGCGCGCCAAAGAGCGGCAAAACCCGGAAGCCGGCCGCGTAAAGACGCTCAGTATCGGCGAGGTTGCCAAGGTCCGCAACCTGCCGGTGGCCCGCATCCGCCCTCTGGTAGCGGCGCTGGGGCAGGCGGGCGGGGTGGCTCATCTGGAGGGCAACGGAGATAACCAGGATACAGTTACCTTCCGCAAGACTTACGTGCTCGGCAAGCGTCTCAAGCTGGACATGAAGCAGTTGCAGGCTCGCAAGCAGTATGAGCAGAGCCGCCTCGATATGATGCTTCGCTACGCGGGAACCCGCGACTGCCGCCGCCGGCTCCTGTTGAGCTACTTTGGCGAAGACCACCCTCAGGAGAACTGCGGGGCCTGCGACAACTGCGTCCGAGGCCTGACTTTTATGGAAGACGAAGCGATCAAGATACAGCAACCTGCCGTCTCGGTGCCCAGCGTGCCGTTCCACTCAGGCGACACTGTTACTCATAAGAAGTGGGGCGATGGCCTGGTACAAAGCCTGGAGGAAAGCACCGTTACCATCCACTTCCCCGACGTAGGCTACAAAACCCTCGCCCTCGACCTGGTGATGCAGGCTGGGCTGCTACAGCCTGCAAACTGCGTGCATTAGATGTAGGTAGACATAGAGGAGTGTGGGTGTGTGGGTGTGTGGGTGTGTGGGTGTGTGGGTGTGTGGGTGACTACCTCTACGCAGGGGTGTGTCATTCCGAACAGAGTGAGGAATCAGTGCGCCTTCATGACAGTAGGCGTATATATGCACCATTACGGCTTATATAACCAGGCATTCCACTGTCGAGAATCATGCTCCACCTACTGATTCTTCGAGTTCTTGCGCTACGCCCAATTCAGGCTCCTCTGAAAATAGAGATTACGAAGGGTAGGGGCACGGCGCGCCGTGCCCCTACGGACGCACACATTTTCATTGCCGGTTGTAGTCCGTAGGGCCATGATTACTCTGAATATTCACACAGTTAGGTAAGCGAACATGAGTCTATGGTTTCACGCATGCACACACAGTGACTAAGCTCCTTCAGCAAATAGACCCTCCTGCCAACTCCCTGGAAGCCGCCATCTTACGCTTTCGAGGGGTGAGCGTGCTTGTCGTGGGCGACCTCATCCTGGACAGGTACACCATAGGCAGGCCGGTACGCATCTCCAGAGAAGCGCCCATCGCGGTGTTGGAGCACCAGCGCGACTACGTGGTGCCGGGCGGGGGCACCAGTCCCGCCTGCACAGTAGCCTCGCTCGGCGGCAGGGCTTACCTGGCCGGCGTGGTGGGCGCGGACGAGGCGGGGCGCGAGCTTGAGGCTGCTTTGCACGGGCACGGGGTAAACACCGAAGGGCTGGTGGCCGACCCGTCGCGGCCCACTATCACCAAGACACGTATCGTAGCCCAGGTAACGCCCTCAATGTTGCAGCAGGTAGCCCGCGTGGACCATATTGACCGCAGCCCTATCTCCGGGCAGGTAGAGAGCAGCCTGCTGGCGGCTATCGAGGCGCGGCTGCCTCAGTGCGATGCGGTCCTGTTGAGCAACTACAAAAGCGGCACGCTCACCCCTTCCATAGTTGAACGAGTGCGGAAGCTGGCGGTCAAGCACGATAAGGTGTCGGCGGTTGACTCGCAGGGCGACCTGGCGATGTTTCGTGGCTTCGGCATCGTGAAAGTCAACCAGGCCGAGGCTGAGGAGACCCTACGCAGGCCCCTGCATGACGAGCGGAGTTTTAGAGAGGGGCTTGCCGAACTGCTGGACACTCTGGACGCTCAGGCGGTGATTGTCACCAGGAGCGCCGAGGGGATGTCGGTGATGAAGCGCAGTGGCGACTACTGCCACATCCCGGTCTCCAATTCTTCGGAGGTGTTCGACGTAACGGGCGCGGGCGATACGGTAATCGCTGTGGCGACTCTGGCGGTGGCCTCAGGAGCCGATCTGTTCGACGCGGCAAGGCTGGCGAACTACGGCGCGGGGGTAGTAGTCCGCAAGTGGGGCAACGCCGTGCTCCAGCCGGAGGAGTTACGGGCAGCCATTCTGAGTAATCATGACCCTCTGGGACACAACCGACAATGAAAATGTGCGCGTCCGTAGGGGCACGGCGTGCCGTGCCCCTACCCTTCGTAATCTCTATTTTCAGAGGAGCGGTGACTATGCTGACTAGCGGCCCTACTTGTGAAGCCAGGCCCCGCAAAACGGCCCGCGCCCTCCCTTTCCTCTCTTGCCTCGTGGCCCTACTCTCGTTGGCCTTGCTTATATCGGCTTGCCAAACTTCAGGGGAGACCCTTGCTGACGTGCGAGCCTCAGCGACGGAGATCGTGCTCGGCTCATCCGGCGTAGGCAAGCCTCCTGGGGCGTTGGAGGTTAGATACACGCTGGGCAAGCGCACCGCCGTAGTTGCGACCCTCGCGGGTGCGTCTATCTCCGGCTACACACTGCTCGATGAAACCCAGGACGCGGGCGAGCACGTAATTCGCTTCAGCGGCGTAATCACAGCCACAGACGAGGCCGTACAGCCGGGCGTGTCTCAGGGCCGGCTCGTGCGCCGAGTGGTGCCGCCGGGCGGCTATCGCATAGAGGTGCAGGCCGGAGGCACTAGCCGAGAGGTCGGCTTCACGGTGGGCACGAGCGGAGCGACAGAGACCGCCCAGCAGCCGCCCACTCTCCACAATCTAGTGCTCAAGCCTGAGACTATCTCCCCCAACAGCGACGCGGTGGACGATGTGGCCGAGCTTACTTTTCGCACCGGCGAGACCGCCACCCTCTCGGTAGACCTCTTGTCGCCGCAGGGCACGAGCGTGCCTGTGCTGCCGCCCACCACAAGGGGGCCGGGCGAGCAAAACGTTGTGCTGGACGGCCATGATGCTTTGGGTAGAGCGCTGCCCGATGGCGTATACACCGCCACGCTTCGTATGAAAAGCAAAGAGGGCGCCGTGCTGGAGGCGCAGCGTCCCCTGGAAATACACGGCGGTGGAGAGCCTGCGATAAGGATACTTAAGGTGGAAATATCTCCGCAACGAGTGATGCTGGGCAACTCTATCGAGGTGAGCATCACGGTCAAGAACGTGGGCAGCGTACCCCTCCGCACGCAGGGGCCGGACCCCGGCTATGAGTACACTACCAACAGCAGCTATTCCTCTATCGAAGAAGGCAACTTCGTGGATAAGGCAGGGCTGTGGCGCGTGGGGGTTGACTGGGACGGCAACAGCGGCGGCGGCCCACCCTATCGCTATCCATTCCGGTGGGGCTTCGGGCACACGCTTATGCCCGGTGAAACGGTGGTGACGGGCGGTCGGATCAAGCTGCTCAAGCAGGAGCACACCATGTGGTTCTACGCGGGCGTGCTGCAAGAGGGCGTGCGTATAGTGTTGGACCGGCTGGGCAGGACCAAAGTCGAGGTGGGCTTCTAGTACTACAACCGCACTTGCTCAAACTCTGGAGGCTCAGCGCCACGCTTGCGGTAGTGACTACGCATAGCAAGTGCCTGCTTATAACGGCGGTAGGTCGATCAGTACAGTGCAAATGCAACTGAATGTAGCGGTTTCCAGACTATCTCGTTCAGCAGGTGGCGCATCTCAGCCACCGTGAGCGGGATCACTGGCACCTGGCGCTTTGCCTCTGGCGCTTTGCCTCTGGCGTGCCCTCCGCCGGCGCAGAAGTCATAGCGGAAACGTAAGCGTCACGCCGTGGCGGTCGCCCGCGGGGCTTACCAAGCAGCGCAAGCAAGCCGCCCTGCTCGTAGGCGTGAATCCAGCCACGAATAGCTCTGCAGCAACAACCACAAGCCTCGGCAATACCTGCAACCGACCAACCACTAGCTGACAGCAGTAGGATTTGTGCGCGATGGGCCAGATCTGCTGCGTTATGCTGCAACTGCTGGAGCGCGCGCGGCGATTTCCATCTGGCGAGTCGCGAGACTAAGCAGGAACGTAGGTCAACCTGATCACATCCTCGCCAATC